>JBILKC010000055.1:0-11344 GCA_044376885.1 Hylemonella sp.
ATGCCAGGTGACAACGTGTCGATTACAGTCAAGCTGATCAACCCGATCGCCATGGAAGAAGGTCTGCGCTTTGCCATCCGCGAAGGTGGCAAGACCGTGGGCGCCGGTGTGGTTGCCAAAATTATTGCCTAAGGAAAAATCATGGCAAACAAACAAAAAATCCGAATTCGCCTGAAAGCCTTTGACTACAAGCTGATTGACCAGTCTGCGGCCGAAATCGTCGACACTGCAAAACGTACCGGTGCAATCGTGAAGGGCCCTGTGCCCTTGCCGACCCGTATTAAGCGTTTTGATATCTTGCGGTCTCCCCACGTGAACAAGACCAGCCGCGATCAACTGGAGATTCGTACGCACCAGCGCCTGATGGATATCGTCGATCCGACAGACAAGACGGTTGATGCACTGATGAAACTCGACCTGCCTGCAGGCGTGGATGTGGAAATCAAACTGCAGTAGATTGCAGGAAAGTCCTGAAATTTCGTTGCGCTGACGATAGTTTGCAGCTAGAATAGGCGGCTATGCTTTTTTCGAAGAGGAAAAGCAGGTTTTATTAACAGTCTTCCACAAAAAAACGTTGTAACCAATTGAAGTTACAACGGTGGAAGTAACGGAGAAAAAAATGAGTCTTAGTAACTCCTTGGGGTTACTGGGTCGCAAGGTTGGCATGATGCGCCTATTCACCGATGACGGGGATGCAATTCCTGTAACGGTGGTTGACGTCTCAAACAACCGCGTGACTCAGATCAAATCCATTGAAAATGATGGTTACGTTGCTTTGCAGGTAACGTTTGGTACAAAGAAAGCCTCTCGCGTATCAAAACCGCAAGCCGGTCACATGGCCAAGGCTGGTGTTGAGGCTGGTGAAATTACCCAAGAATTCCGTGTTACAGCCGATGCGGCCTCGCTGTTCAAGGCTGGCTCCAGTGTGGCTGTTTCCTCTGTTTTTGAGGTGGGCCAAAAAGTTGACGTGCAGGGTACGTCCATTGGTAAAGGTTATGCGGGCACGATCAAACGCCATAACATGAGCTCACAGCGTGCTTCCCACGGTAACAGCCGTTCGCACAATGTGCCTGGCTCGATTGGTATGGCTCAGGATCCGGGGCGTGTGTTTCCCGGCAAGCGCATGACCGGTCACTTAGGTGATGTCACCAAAACAACTCAGAACCTCGATGTGGTCCGCATTGATGAAACTAGACAGTTGTTGCTCATCAAGGGGGCAATCCCCGGTTCTTCTGGTGGTTTCGTAACTGTTCGTCCGGCTATCAAGGTCAAGGCAAAAAGTGCGAAGGGAGCGAACTAATGCAACTCGAACTCCTGAATGATCAAGGCCAGGCATCATCGAAGTATGAAGCGCCTGAAACGGTTTTTGGTCGTGAATACAACGAAGATCTGGTGCATCAAGTAGTTGTTGCTTTTCAGGCGAACGCCCGTCAAGGAACGCGCGCTCAAAAAGACCGTGAACAGGTCAAACACTCGACCAAGAAGCCCTTTAAGCAAAAGGGAACTGGCCGAGCACGTGCAGGTATGACCTCGTCGCCTTTGTGGCGCGGAGGCGGTCGTATTTTCCCGAACATGCCTGATGAAAACTTCACACAAAAGATCAACAAAAAGATGTACCGCGCTGGTATGGCGTCCATCTTCTCGCAGTTAGTCCGCGAGGGCAGGCTTGCTGTCGTAGATTCCCTGAAGGTTGAGTCTCCGAAAACAAAGCCGTTGGCAGCTAAATTCAAGGCCATGAATCTTGATTCAGTGATGGTTATTTCAGATGAAGTTGATGAAAACCTTTATCTTGCTTCGCGCAACCTGGTCAATGTTCTGGTGGTAGAGCCGCGATATGCGGATCCACTTTCCTTGGTTCATTACCGCAAGGTCCTTGTCACCAAGGCTGCCATCGAGAAACTCAAGGAGATGTTCGCATGAGCGCCGTCAAATTTGAAGAAGGCCGCCTGATGCAGGTTTTGGTCGCTCCAATTGTCTCCGAGAAGGCCACCATGATTGCTGAAAAAAGCAATTCTGTGACCTTCAAGGTGCTGCAAGATGCCACTAAGCCTGAAATTAAGGCCGCTGTGGAGTTAATGTTTAAAGTCAGCGTAAAGGCTGTCGCAGTTGTCAATACCAAGGGTAAGGCGAAGCGTTTCGGCAAGTCCAATGGCCGTCGTGACAACATCCGTAAAGCTTATGTCACGCTGATGGCTGGACAAGAGTTGAATCTCGGCGGGGAGGCTGCTTAATCATGGCTGTTATCAAGATGAAACCAACTTCACCGGGCCGTCGTGGCGTGGTGAAGATCTCCAGAGATCACCTGTTTAAAGGTGCTCCTTATGCCCCTTTGTTGGAGCCTCAGTTCCAACATGCTGGTCGCAACAACAATGGCCACATTACCACCCGACACAAAGGTGGTGGTCATAAACATCATTACCGCGTTGTTGATTTTCGCCGTATCAAAGATGGAATTCCGGCAAAGGTGGAGCGTATTGAGTACGACCCGAACCGGTCGGCGCACATTGCACTGGTTTGCTACGCAGATGGTGAGCGGCAGTACATCATTGCGCCTCGCGGACTTGAGGTTGGTTCGAGCATCATGAGCGGTTCTGAAGCGCCGATTCGTGTTGGCAACACTTTGCCTATCCGCAATATTCCTGTGGGCTCCATCATCCATTGCATTGAGTTGCAAGTGGGTAAAGGTGCGCAGATTGTCCGCTCGGCAGGTACGTCAGCAACCTTGCTGGCTCGCGAAGGTACTTATGCCCAGGTGCGTATGCGTTCAGGTGAGGTTCGTAAGATCCACATCGAATGCCGTGCCACTATTGGTCAGGTAGCCAATGAAGAACACAGTCTGCGTCAACTAGGCAAAGCGGGTGTGAAGCGTTGGATGGGCATTCGCCCAACCGTTCGCGGCGTCGTCATGAACCCTGTTGATCACCCCCATGGTGGTGGTGAAGGCAAGACGGGTGAGGGCCGTCATCCAGTCGATCCTTGGGGTAATCTCACCAAGGGTTACCGTACCCGTAACAACAAGCGCACACAGGTCATGATTGTGTCGCGTCGTAAGAAGTAAAGGGAACGCAAATGACTCGCTCTCTCAAAAAAGGTCCTTTCGTGGACCATCATCTGGTGGCTAAAGCCGATAAGGCCGTGACCACCAAGGATAAAAAGCCGATCAAGACATGGTCACGTCGCTCGATGATTCTGCCCGAGTTCATCGGTCTAACCATTGCTGTTCATAACGGCAAGCAGCACGTACCTGTTTACATCACCGATCAAATGGTTGGCCACAAGTTGGGTGAGTTTGCGCTCACCCGGACTTTCAAGGGTCACCCTGCGGACAAAAAAGTCCAAAAGAAATAAGGAGTTGACCATGGAAACACGAGCAACCCTGCGTGGCGTTCGCCTCTCATTTGACAAAGGCCGTCTTGTCGCCGATCTGATTCGTGGCAAGAAGGTGGATCAAGCACTCAACATATTGCAATTCACGCAGAAAAAAGCTGCTGTGATTATCAAGAAAGTACTTGAATCAGCAATAGCAAACGCTGAGCACAATGACGGCGCTGACATCGATGAATTAAAGGTGAAAACCATTTATGTTGAACAAGGTGCAACACTCAAGCGATTTACTGCCCGTGCAAAAGGTCGTGGTAACCGTATCAGCAAGCCCACGTGCCATGTGTACGTGACGGTCGGCAACTGAAAGAGGTCTGAAAGATATGGGACAAAAAATCAATCCAACAGGTTTTCGCCTGTCAGTCAGTAGAAACTGGACATCACGGTGGTACGCAAGCAACCGCGATTTTGCAGGCATGCTGGCTGAAGACATTAAGGTACGAGAGTACCTCAAGGTCAAGCTTAAAAATGCATCAGTTTCTCGTATACTGATCGAGCGACCCGCTAAAAATGCACGAATCACGATATTTTCTGCTCGTCCGGGCGTTGTGATCGGTAAAAAAGGCGAGGATATTGAAAATCTCAAGCGTGACCTTGGCAAGCAACTGGGCGTCCCCGTTGCCGTCAATATCGAAGAAGTGCGCAAGCCGGAAATCGATGCGAAACTGATTGCAGACAGCATTACCCAGCAGCTGGAAAAACGGATTATGTTCCGTCGTGCCATGAAGCGTGCTATGCAAAATGCCATGCGATTGGGCGCTCTGGGCATCAAAATCATGTCTTCTGGCCGTTTGAATGGTATTGAAATTGCGCGATGTGAGTGGTACCGTGAAGGCCGCGTGCCACTTCACACCTTGCGTGCTGACATCGATTACGGCACCTCTGAAGCCAAAACCACTTACGGTGTAATTGGTGTGAAGGTCTGGGTTTACAAAGGTGATACCTTGGGCCGCAATGATCTTCCCGCAGCTACCGAGCCGCGTCCAGAAGAAGAGCGCCGTCCTCGTGCGCCTCGCCGTGACGCTCGACCAGGAACAGATCGCCCAGCGCCCCGTGGTGCACGACGTCCTGCTGGCGCAAATACTGCTCCTGCTGATGGAAGTGACAAGCCTGCTGAAGCCACCACCGGATCAGAGGCCCCAAAAACCGCCGTTAAGCGCGTACGCAAAGTCGCCGCGCCAGCTGCAGCAGCTGACGGACCAAAAGGAGAATAAATATGCTGCAACCTGCTCGTAGAAAATACCGCAAAGAGCAAAAGGGACGCAATACCGGAATCGCCACGCGTGGCAGTTCTGTTGCGTTCGGCGATTTCGGACTCAAGTGCACCGATCGGGGTCGTTTGACGGCCCGCCAAATTGAGAGTGCCCGTCGCGCGATTTCACGCCATGTCAAAAGGGGTGGAAGAATCTGGATTCGCGTTTTCCCAGACAAGCCAATCTCCCAAAAACCTGCTGAGGTCCGTATGGGAAATGGTAAAGGTAATCCTGAATACTATGTGGCTGAAATACAGCCGGGAAAAATTGTGTTTGAGATTGTTGGTGTATCGGAAGAGCTGGCTCGTGAAGCGTTTCGCTTGGCTGCTGCCAAGCTGCCTTTGCGTACGACCTTCGTCAGCCGCATGATCGGCCAGTAATCAGGAGAATGAAGAAATGAAAGCTACTGAACTACGCCAAAAAGATGTTGCCGGCCTTCAAACCGAAGTCAAGTCTTTGCAAAAAGCCCACTTTGGTTTGCGCATGCAAAAAGCAACTCAACAACTCAACAACACTGCAACGCTGCGCTCAACACGCCGTGATATTGCTCGCGCCAAGACGATTCTTGCCGAGAAGCAATCTGCAGAAAAAACTGCTAAATAAAGAGGCGAACCATGACGGAAGCAACAAAATCCCTCAAGCGAACCTTGATTGGCAAGGTTGTCAGCGACAAGCGAGCAAAAACTGTAACAGTTCTTGTTGAGCGCCGGGTTAAGCATGAGCTTTATGGAAAAATTGTTGGCAAATCCAGCAAGTACCATGCGCATGACGAAAAAGGCGAATACAAAATGGGAGATATGATTGAGATTACCGAGAGTAAACCCATTTCGAAGACAAAGAACTGGGTTGCCAGCCGCTTGGTAGAAAAAGCCATTGTGGTCTAAGCGCTCAGGTTTTTTAGATCGCAAAAAGTAAGTCAACGGCTCACCATGTGAGCCGTTTTCCATGGGATCAACAATTTATTTAAATGGAGCTTGTCATGATCAAAGTAGGCGACACACTACCTTCAACAACCTTGATGGAGTATTCAGAAGTTGAGGGTGAAGGCTGTAGCATTGGACCTAACCCTGTTGATATCAGCAAGGCTAGTGCCGGTAAAACGATAGCTTTATTTGCCCTTCCAGGGGCCTTTACACCAACCTGCTCGGCCAAGCATGTGCCTGGTTATGTCGAAAATTTCGACCATCTCAAAGCAGCTGGCGTGGACGAAATCTGGTGCGTTAGTGTGAACGATGCTTTCGTGATGGGTGCTTGGGCACGCGATCAAAAATCCGGAACAAAAATTCGAATGCTTGCGGATGGAAGTGCAGACTTCACCAAGGCCACAGGCTTGACGCTTGACTTGACATCGCGTGGAATGGGTTTGCGAAGCAACCGTTACTCCATGCTGGTTAAAGATGGGAAAGTGGCATCTTTAAACGTTGAAGGTCCTGGCAAGTTTGAAGTGAGCGACGCAGCCACGCTATTGGCTCAAGCCAAGGCATAACTGTCTTAAACGCGTGGTCAGCGGAAAGGCTTTGCTAAAAGCCTCTTCACGGTTGACTGGCAATGAGCAAGAGCTTTAAAAGCCACGCGTAACCGTGTGGCTTTTTTTATGGTGCGGAGCGATGAAAAAACAGTTTCAGTGGTTCAAGCTTGTATCTGTTGCGGTATTGGCATTAGCCATAGGTGGCTGCGAGACGGTGCAAACAACCCAGCCTGGAGCGGTGGGTGTTACCCGCACGCAATCCATGGCTGTAAGCGCACAGCAGATGAACCAATCATCAGAGCAGTCCTATCGCAAATTGCTTCAGGAAGCAGCCAAGAAAAACACCCTGAATCAGGACGCAGCGATGCTCACGCGCGTGCGGGGCATCGCCAGCAAATTGATTGCACAAACGTCTGTTTTCAGAAGTGATGCAAGCCAATGGCGCTGGGAAGTCAATGTATTCCAAAGCGACAACGTCAATGCCTTCTGTATGGCCGGTGGGAAGATAGGCTTTTACTCGGGGCTGATCAACAAACTGCAACTGACCGATGGAGAAATAGCCGCAGTAATGGGGCATGAAATTGCGCATGCATTACGTGAGCATGTCCGGGAACAGGTATCGTTGCAATACGCATCACAGCTTCCTGGCGTCATATTGTCGGTCGTCACAGGCAGTCAAATCATGTCTCAGCTTGGAGACATGGTCAGCAATGTGACACTGAGTCTGCCAAGAAGCCGCCTGGCAGAGTCAGAGGCCGATGAGATTGGTGTTGAACTTGCAGCGAGAGCCGGTTTTGATCCCATGGCTGCCGTCACGTTGTGGCAAAAAATGGGTCGACTAGGCGGCTCCAGACCACCCGAGTTTATGAGCACCCATCCATCGCCCGAGAACCGGCAGCAAGAACTGAGCCGCGTTGCCAGCGCCGTGATGCCTCTTTACCAACAAGCTGTCAAACGCTAAGGCATTCAGGCACCGGAAAACCTGAGCATGCCGTAAACCAAGGCTGCGCAAACCATCAGCAACACAACGGCTAATGCGCGCGAGTTGGCATCATCTTTTGAATCTGGCAGAGCAGCTTCTGTGATCTTGTCTCCCCAGACCATGGGCTTTATCAGGTTTTCCTTTTTACGCAAAAGATAAAAAAGGATAGCAACAACATGAAGTACTACAAGGGCTAGAAGGATAAATTTACCAATATCCTTGTGGTAATAAGTCGCCAGGCTAACCCATGCATTGGAGACAAACCGCGTCAGAGGGCCGCTGTTCATAATCTCATCGTCGCTGATCAGACCGCTGCCGACTTGCGCCATCAAGAATAAAAGCAAGGCAAAAACAGATCCTGCGCCAACAGGGTTGTGACCCACGCTGTGCTCAGGCTTACCCTTGCCTTGTAGATAACGAACAATAGTGGCGGGCGAATAGATGAACGATGTAAAACGAGACCAGTTACCGCCAACAAACCCCCAAACTACGCGGAAAAGCAGTAAGGTGATCATGGTGTAGCCAAACCTGAAATGCCAAATCATTGCGTTTCCACCAATCTGGCCGGTGACAACGAGGCCTAGGATACAAAGAACCAAAGACCAATGAAAAATGCGGGTCGGAAGATCCCAAACCCTTACTTTATAAGACATCAATTACCCCAGACAAAAAGCACTAAAAATTGCATAACGACGAAAGACTATGTAACATTCCAGAAGTATGAAGCTTATCTGACGCTGCCTGGCGTCCCAATTTCATGCGCCAGACTTTAATACACAAACCGTTCAGGAATATCATGAAAACAATCGCATCCCTTCTTCTCGCCGTCTCCGCCCTCACGCTGGCAACTTCTGCCTCGGCTCAATTTGCCAAACCTGAAGATGCCATCAAGTACCGCAAAGCATCGCTGACCGTGATGGCCGCGCACTTCAGCCGCGTAGCGGGCATGGCTGCTGGACGGATTCCGTTTGACGCCAAAGCCGCTGCTGATAATGCAGCAATTGCAGAAGTGGCCTCCAAACTGCCTTGGGCCGCTTTTGGGGAAGGAACCGACAAAGGCGACACCAAAGCCAAAGCTGAAATCTGGACGGATCAGGCTAAATTCAAGGAAGCTTCTGACAAGATGGTGGCTGAGTTGGCCAAAGTATCTGCCGCAGCAAAGACTGGCAATCTGGACGCCATTAAAACAGCTGTTGGTGGTGCAGCTCCAACCTGCAAGGCTTGCCACGACGTATTCCGCAACAACTGATCGTTGCAATGAAAAAATAGCGGGTTAACCCGCTATTTTTTTCTGTGCAGTTTCCGGCCTACCCAAAATCAGGATTTGGAAAGCAAGCCTTCAATCAGTGACTCCAACTCTGCAAAGTTCGGCTCGCCCACATAGCGTTTGACAATATCTCCCTTCTTGTCTACCAGATAACTGGTCGGCGTGAGCTTCACTTCACCCCAGGATTTAGCGATAACGCCGGTGTTGTCAATGGCCACCTGAAAAGGCAGATTTCGGCTTTGACTGAACTTCACCACCTGGACCGGTGGGTCGTAGCTCATGGCTACGGCCAAAGTTTGATAACCGCGCTGCTGAAACTTCTTGTGGATCGCTGCAAGTTTTGGCATCTCGGCAATACATGAAGCACAGCTGGTTGCCCAGAAATTAACCAGAACCACTTGACCTTTCAACTCAGTCATTAGTCGCGTCGACCCGTCAAGCAGAATGAAGGCCGACGGTGGTGCACTGACAAGTTTTACGTCGGGTAAAAAAGAGAGTCCTCCAATTAACACCACCAGCGCGGCCAATGGATACAGGTATTTTTTCATGCGGTCTTGAGCAATTAATCAGAGCCAGTTTAGTCCTGTTTGGCGGGGATTGGTCTTGCCTGCCCCCATTGCCTGCAGTTCTGAACAGATAATCGAGCGATGTATTTCGCGTCCTGTTTTCTTTTAATCACGCTGATCGTGAGCTTGTTTGGCTGTAGCCCTACTTTCAATTGGCGAGAGGTGCGACTTGAAGGCGTGTCACTCAAGTCGCTATTGCCTTGTAAGCCGGACCGGGCGAGCCGGCAGATTGAGATTTCGGGACAAGCACTTGAGATGAAAATGGCGGGATGCGAAGCCGGCGATATGTTGTTTGCCGTTTCATATGTTGCCCTGCCTGACAAGAGGGCAACCCAGCGCATGCTCGCCCAATGGAAAGCCGGCATGTTACAAAGTATGCAGGTACAAGACGAAAAATCACTTGTCTTTAATCCCAAGTTTCTACCTGACGCTACCGATGCACTGAAACTTGAAGCCAAGGGACACCGTTCAGACGGCACAGCTGTTACAGCCCAAGCCCTTTGGTTTGCAAACGACTCGCATCTTTACCATGCCGTCATTTACGCTGGCGTTATTCCACAAGACGTCGCCGAGACATTTTTTTCAGGCCTGGTGTTTTGATGTCGCTACTTTCTAAAAGAACCGGCATCACGGTTTTCCTTGCATTTGCGGCTGCATACTTTGTATCGGCCCTGATCCGTGGCATCACGGCGACTTTGTCATCGACACTGACTGAAGAGTTCGGCCTGAACGCTCGCGATCTGGGGCTACTTGCAGGTGGGTATTTTCTGGGCTTTGCAGCCACCCAATTGCCGCTAGGTACATGGCTAGACCGATATGGACCGAAGCGGGTCCTGGTGTGTTTTCTCAGCATCGCTGTTGTGGGATGCTTAGCTTTTGCACAAGCCAGCTCAATGACAAGCTTGTTGCTGGCACGGGTGATGTGCGGTGTGGGTGTCAGCGCTTGCTTGATGGCGCCCCTGACCGGTTACCGCCGCTGGTTTACACCCGCAGCCCAGTTGCGTGCAAACTCCTGGATGCTGATGACCGGATCGATGGGAATGCTGGCGTCTACCTTGCCTGTGCAATGGTTGATGCCTGTTACGGGCTGGCGTCCCCTGTTCTGGGTATTGGCCGCAATGGTCGGATTTTCCATGCTGGCCATCGCATGGCATGTGCCAGCCTGGAAAAGCGCAGTGCCTGACGTGCAAGAACATCGTCCGAACACCAGTTACAGGCAGGTCTGGCGCCATCCCTATTTTCGAAAAATGTCGCCTATCGGGTTCTTCGTGTATGGAGGCTTGCTCGCAATCCAGACGCTCTGGGCCGCACCCTGGATGATCAAAGTTGCCGGCTTCACCTCGATGCAAGCCGCCACAGGGCTATTCACAATCAATCTGGCCATGCTCATCACTTTTTGGCTGTGGGGACTGCTGAATCCGGCGCTGGTGCGTCGTGGGTTTAACGCTGACCGCCTGATCGGCATGGGAATTCCGGCCAGTTTTGTGATTCTGGCAATTCTGATTCTGGCGGCTGAGCGCCTAGGAGCGTATACCGGCCTGTTTTGGGTGTTGTATTGCATGAGCTGCAGCTTTGTGTCGTTGGCGCAACCGTCTGTCGGTCTTGCTTTCCCGCCCGAGCTGGCCGGCCGGGCACTGTCCGCCTATAACCTGGTTATCTTTTCAGGTGTGTTTGTTGTGCAGTGGGGCATAGGCCTGATGATCGACGGCTTCAAGTTCATTGGGCTTGTTGAAATCGAGGCGTTTCAGGCTGCGATGTCGGTCTATCTTTTTTGTTGCCTGGCTTCTTACCTGTATTTTCTGGCTGTGAAAAGCCATAATCAGCCAAGATGACACCATGAATACTGCAATTCTCATCATTGCCCATACGCCCTTGGCCAGTGCCCTGCGCGACTGCGCTGGTCACGTGTTTCCGGATCGCTTGAATGATGTTTACGCGCTGGATGTAGACCCTGATATGTCCCCCGAGACTACCCTTGAGCTGGCCCGTGCCATTCAGATCAGATCCGGCGCAGAGCAAACCCTCCTGATGTCGGACATCTGTGGTGCTACGCCCAGTAACATTGCTCAGAAACTGATCAACGGCCGCACAATCAAGCTGGTCACGGGCGTCAATCTGCCCATGCTGTTGCGTGCCGTTTGTTATTCGTGTGAACCCATCGATACCCTGGTCAGCCGTGCTTTGGCCGGCGGCACTCAGGGAATCATGACCATGGCTGCCACAGCACCTCAGGAACAAAAGAAATTTGCCCATGCTCAAGAACACCGCGACCATCAGCAATAAGTTAGGGCTACATGCCCGTGCCTCTGCCAAGCTCACCAAGCTGGCCGGTAGTTTCCCGTGCGATATCTGGATTGCCAAAGGTGAGCGCCGGGTTAACGCCAAAAGCATCATGGGTGTCATGATGCTGGCCGCCGGGATTGGCAG
>JBILKC010000301.1:0-3429 GCA_044376885.1 Hylemonella sp.
GAAGCAGTCGTTGCACTCAAAAGAAATACTGAACTTCAGCCCATGAGCCCGTTTGGCTGGTACCAACTGGCGCGGGTTCATATAGACCGGCATGAACCTGAGGAGGCAGTGAAGATCATTCGCCATCTGCGGGGGTTCGAGCCCAAAGTGGCGGCTCAGCTGGAACGCGAAACAGGATTGCGTGCAGCGCCATCCACGTGACTCAGTTAGTCAGTCTCATTTGAGTTGAAGAAGGGGCGGGAATCCCGTCCTGGTATTGAAGAAGCCGCGATCTTGCATGCAGGCCACGTCCTGCTGTGTGCTGGTCGCGAATTGCCCGCAAGGGTTTTTTTTGGAGGTAGGTTGAACATGCAAGTGTCCGAAAACCATCGTCGGTATTGGCAAAAGAACCTGAACGTCACAGCTATCCTGCTGGCGATCTGGTTCGTTGTCACGTTTGTCGTGAGCTATTTTGCTCGTGACTTGAACTTCAACTTTTTTGGCTGGCCTTTCAGCTTCTGGGTTGGTGCTCAAGGCTCTCTCGTTGTGTACTGCCTGATTATCTGGTTTTACGCTCGTTACATGAACAATCTTGACATCGAACACGGTGTTCAAGAGACAGAGGAGTAAATCATGGCTGGAATGTTTGGTAATGACGCGGGGCCCAGCTCTGCAGCTTCCAACAGGGAGTTCAAGAAGGGCCTGAACAAGGTGTACAAGTGGTACACCGGCGGGTTCTTGTTATTCGTGGTGGCGCTGGCCATCCTGGAACAGATGGGCTTGCCCCGCTCCTGGATAGGCTTTATCTTCCTGGTGGCCACCATTGGCCTTTATGCAGGTATCGGCATTATGAGCCGCACCACCGACGCTGCCGAGTATTACGTAGCGGGCCGTCGCGTCCCTGCGGTGTACAACGGCATGGCCACGGGCGCGGACTGGATGTCTGCCGCCTCCTTCATCGGCATGGCCGGCACGCTGTACCTCACCGGTTATGGCGGACTGGCTTTCATCATGGGATGGACCGGAGGCTACTGTCTTGTGGCGCTGTTCCTTGCACCGTATCTGCGCAAGTTTGGCCAGTTCACCATCCCTGACTTTCTGGGCGAACGTTATGGTGGCAACGCCGCCCGCTTTGTCGGAATCCTGATTGCCATTCTGGTGTCCTTCGTTTACGTGGTGGCACAAATTTATGGCGTGGGTCTGATCACTGCCCGTTTGACGGGTGTGGCCTTCGAGCTTGGAATTTTCCTTGGCCTGGCCGGCATTCTTGTGTGCTCATTCCTGGGCGGTATGCGTGCCGTGACCTGGACCCAGGTGGCCCAGTACATCATCCTGATTGTGGCTTACATGATTCCGGTGGTGTGGCTCTCGGTCAAACAGACCAACGTTCCAGTTCCCCAGATCATTTATGGCGCTCAGCTTGAAAAAGTCTCTGCCAAAGAAAAGGTTCTGACGACTGATGCCAAAGAGCTGGAAGTACGGGAAATTTTCAAACAGCGCTCAGCCAGCCTGGCCGAGAAGCTGAAAGATCCCGCTGCTGCCCTGGCTGCTGACAAGGCTGCTGCCGAGCAGAAAATCACCGACCTGAAGGCTGCAACGGCACCCGCTGCAGAAATTGCTGCAGCAGAAAAAGCCCTGGCTGCCCTGCCCAAGGACGCGGAAGCTGCCAAAGCGGCCTGGACGCGAGCCAAAGCCAGCGCCGACACCAAGGCCAGGCCCCTCAATGGCATGACACCGCACGCACAGGCCTTTGCCGGCGACCCCAACGGAGATGCCAAGGCACAGGAAACTTTCGACACATCCCGGCGTAACTTCCTGGCACTGGTGTTCTGTCTGATGGTGGGTACGGCTGCGTTGCCCCACATCCTGATGCGCTACTACACGGTGCCAAGTGTGAAGGAGGCCCGTGAATCGGTGACCTGGTCGCTGTTCTTCATCTTCCTGCTGTATTTCACAGCACCCGCACTGGCAGTTCTGGTGAAGTTCGAGGTGTTCACGGTACTGGTAGGTACACCGTTTGATCAGCTACCGGCCTGGGTCAGTTCGTGGGCCAAGGTGGACCCAACCCTGCTGGCCGTGACCGACATCAACAAGGACAACATCCTGCAACTCAACGAGATGACCATAGGCGGAGACATCATCGTGCTGGCAACCCCGGAAATTGGTGGCCTGCCCTACGTGATCTCCGGTCTTGTAGCAGCCGGTGGCCTGGCAGCTGCGCTGTCCACTGCCGACGGCCTGCTGCTGACCATTGCTAATGCCCTGAGCCATGACCTGTACTACAAGATGATCGATCCCAATGCGTCCACAAGCCGCCGGGTGACACTGTCCAAGACACTGCTTCTCGTCGTGGCCTTGGCCGCGGCGTATGTGGCGTCGCTGAAAGTAGCCGACATCCTGTTCCTGGTCTCTGCCGCATTCTCACTGGCTGCCGCTGGATTCTTCCCGGCCCTGGTTCTGGGCGTGTTCTGGAAGCGTGCCACCGGACCCGCCGCCGTGCTGGGGATGTTGGCTGGCGTCTCGGTCACGTTCTATTACATGGCCGTCAACCAGCCCTGGTTGCGTACCGTGTTTGATGTCACCGACCCGGTTTCCCTGTGGTGGGGCATCCAGCCGATCTCGGCCGGTGTCTTTGGTATGCCTATCGGTCTGGCCGTGATTATTCTGGTAAGCCTGGTCACACCAGCGCCTTCGCAGAAGATTCAGGAGCTGATTGAGCATGTTCGCTATCCCAACCTGAAGGGTTCGAGCTGACAGGATTGAAGACTGACGTCTGATCCAGCTCAGATACCAGGCCCGGCAATGAAAATTGCCGGGCTTTTTTCTTGGCCTGTGCGCTATGCTTGGAGCCACCCCCCACTCACAGGGGATTGGGTAGCTTCAACGCAAGACGGGAGATAGCTCGCATGAAAAACAGTTCTGCGACCCCTTTATCAAATTCTTTAAGTCCTTCGAGCAGTCTGCTCTCCAATTTCCGTCAGGAACTGGGGCGCTTCGCCCCTTTTTCCAGCATGGCGGCGACGGATCTGGATTTTTTCATCACCCACACGGTGCAGCAGTACTTTGCACCTGGCGAAAAAATGGTGGATCCCGCCAGTGGGCCGGTGACCCAGCTTTTCTTTATCCGACAGGGCGCTGTGACCGGCAAGCGGGGCCTGGCCGACATCTCTGGTGGGGCTTTCCAGTACGAGGCTGGGGACATGTTTCCGGTCAGCGCGGCCATTGCCCGGCGGCCCGTGACGGCCAATTACGAGGCCGTCAGCGATACCTTTGCCCTGGTTTTACCTTGCGAGGACATGGATCAGCTGGCCCAGCGCAGCGCAGCCTTCGCCGATTTTTTGAATCGCAGGGTGCTGCATTTTCTTGCGCTGTCCCGTCAGGCGCTTCAGGCCAGCTACTCATCGCAGGCATTGGCAGAACAATCTCTGGAGACCGCTTTGGGCGAGCTGG
>JBILKC010000056.1:0-11300 GCA_044376885.1 Hylemonella sp.
TGTGTTCTGGTGTGTCGTGTGAATAGGAGATAAAGACGGATGGCATGTGCACTTCCTCCGAGTTTTTTGACGATCAACGTTAGAGGTGCCCAGCACGCAACCCGTGCCGCGAAGCGGCAGTCTTCGGTTGCGTGCCTGTGCCGAGCATAGGGTTAGGAACCAAGGCCAATGTCTTCGTCATCAAAATCATAAATATCCAAATCCAGGGCAATGCCGCGCTGCCCCAAGGCAAGCAACGCTTTTGCAGATAGCGGCAGGCCATCGTTGCTGCTACCCATGTAGATACCACAGAGCAAATCCGGCCTGAAACAGGACAACGATTCCCATACGCTTAAATCTTGGGTGAGTTGACCGAGCAACTCGAACACCTGTGCCTCAAGGTTCTCAGGCTTACGGCGCTCGGCTTTGAGCCGCCAGCTACCAGTCTTGGCAACACGAATCTTTCCAGTCGTCTTTCCAGCGATTTCTTACCCTTTGTGGCACGACTCAGTGGGAGTCGCGCCGAGGAGTGCAGTGATTTCATAGGGATCTAGGTCATCACCGAAGAATCTGAGACCTGCGACTGAGTGATGCACAACTCCCATTCTGGTTTCTAACGTGATGTAGCCGAGTCGAATATCCTGGGGAAAAAAGCAATCAATTTGACATCTAGCCCTCGTGGATATTGCGCAGGTTGCTCACATAAATATAGCAATTCGACCCGCAGCTTACCCGCTAGGTGTCGTATCCGCAGTTCTCTCGTTCGCATTTTTGCCCTCCCCTTGATCAAACAACTGTATCGGATTCTGCCTCATGCCGCCCCAAAGTCACGCCCCTTCCCAAGCCAACGGCATAGCGCGGGCAATCCCTTCTGCGTGGCCGAGGAGCGCAAGGCCTATCGGATCAGGGCTGGCGTTGTTTGAGCCCGCAGGGCGAGTTTAGCCAGACCCCGATGGGTCAGAGCACCACAGGGCAGCCCGTAGGGCCCACGCAGCAGGGATTGCCCGCGCTGTGCCGTTGGAGTGGTGCCACGCGCACCCATTCACCCCGCGTCCAGCGCCAGGCGAATCTCGCTTAAGAACTTTTGCGCAGTGGCAGCCACCTGCTCACGCGGTTGGTCTTCCAGAATCTGGATGATTTTGCTGCCAATCACTACCGCGTCAGCCACTTTGGAGATGGTCTTGGCGGTGGCTGTATCGCGGATGCCAAAACCCACCCCCACGGGGATGCTGATGTGCTGGCGGATGCGGGGCAGCATGGCTTCTACCGCGTCGGTGTCCAGTGCGCCGGAGCCGGTCACGCCCTTGAGCGAGACGTAATACACATAGCCGCTGGCCACGCGGGCCACCTGGGCCATGCGCGCTTCGGTGCTGGTGGGGGCGAGCAAAAAGATGAGGTCCAGCCCATGGGCGCGCAGGTCGGCTGCAAAGGCTTCGCATTCCTCGGGGGGGTAGTCCACGATGAGCACACCGTCCACACCCGCCGCTGCCGCGTCTTTCACAAACGCGCTGGCAACGCCCGGTGTGGCGTGTTTCTGGTCGTAACGCTCTACCGGGTTGGCGTAGCCCATGAGCACCACGGGCGTGCTGGTGTCGGTCTTGCGGAATTCCCGCACCATGGCCAGCACCTGGACCAGGCCGATGCCAAGCGCCAGCGCCTTGTCGCCGGCCTTCTGGATCACCGGGCCGTCGGCACTGGGGTCAGAAAACGGCACGCCCAGCTCGATGATGTCCGCGCCACCCGCGACCATGCCGTGCATCAGTTCGGGGGTCACGTCGGCATAGGGATAACCTGCGGTGACAAAGGGAATAAGCGCCTTGCGGCCCTGGGCTTTGAGCTTGTCCAGTCGGGTGGTGATGCGGCTCATGCAGCAACCCCGTTCTTGACCAGCTTGATCGCTTGTTCGCCGCCCTTGACCGATTGGCCCGTGCAGCTGGGGCGGCAGAAAAATTCACCGTTGCTCAGGTCAGCCACGGTGCCGATGTCTTTGTCGCCACGGCCAGACAGGTTGACCAGTACGCTTTGATCCGCTCGCATGGTTTTGGCCAGCTTCATGGCGTAAGCCACGGCGTGGCTGGATTCCAGGGCCGGGATGATGCCTTCGGTGCGGCACAGGTAGTGAAAAGCAGCCAAGGCCTCGGTGTCGGTGATGCCCACGTATTCGGCGCGACCGATATCACTCAAAAAGGCGTGCTCCGGGCCCACACCGGGGTAGTCCAGACCGGCGCTGATGCTGTGGGTTTCGGTGACCTGGCCGTTATCGTCCTGCAGCACGTAGGTGCGGTTGCCGTGCAGCACGCCGGGGCTGCCGCGCTGGATGCTGGCCGAATGTTTGCCACTGTCCATGCCTTCACCCGCGGCTTCCACGCCAATCAAGCGGGTTTTGTCATGCTGGATATAGGGGTAGAAGATGCCCATGGCATTGCTTCCGCCACCCACACAAGCGACCACTGCATCGGGCTGGTCGGTTTTGCACCCGGCTGCGGCCAGCATTTCCGGCATTTGCACCAGGCATTCGTTACCGATGACGCTCTGGAAATCCCGCACCATCATGGGGTAGGGGTGGGGTCCGGCCACGGTGCCGATGATGTAGAAGGTGTTGTCCACGTTGGCCACCCAGTCGCGCATGGCTTCGTTCAAGGCGTCTTTGAGGGTTTTGCTGCCGCTTTCCACCGGTACCACGGTGGCACCCAGCAGCTTCATGCGGTAGACATTGGGGCTTTGGCGCTTGACGTCTTCGCTGCCCATGTACACCACGCACTCCAGCCCATAGCGGGCGCAGATGGTGGCGGTGGCCACGCCATGCTGGCCGGCACCGGTTTCGGCAATGATGCGCGGCTTGCCCATACGCCGTGCCAGCATGGCCTGGCCGATGGTGTTGTTGATTTTGTGCGCACCGGTGTGGTTGAGGTCTTCGCGTTTGAGGTAAATCTGCGCGCCACCTTGCTCACGGCTCATGCGTGCGGCATGGTAGACGGGTGAGGGGCGGCCGACAAAGTGCGCCAGTTCGTACTTGAATTCCCTCAAAAACTCAGGGTCGTGCTGGTACTTGGCGTAGGCAGCCTTGAGTTCGTTGATGGCGTGGGTGAGTGTTTCGGAGACAAAGCTGCCGCCGTACTTGCCAAAGTGACCGCTGAGGTCGGGTTGTGCGTATGCGTACATTTACATCGTTCCTACAAGGCGTTGGTCGGCGGCGCGCACGGCGGCGACAAACTGGTTGATCTTTTCCGGGTCTTTGATGCCCTTGATGGGCAAGCCTTGGGCGTTGGTGGCTTCGACGCCCGAGCTGATGTCAACAGCCAGGCTGGTACAGCGCGGCCTTAGCGTGGCAATGCCATCGCCCACGTTTGCACTGGTGAGCCCACCACTCAAGACGAGGTGAGCGTTGACGTTTGGAGGAAGAAGTGACCAATTGAAAGCCTTGCCGCCGCCGCCAAAACCGTCAACATGTGCGTCGAGCAGAATGGCTTGGGCTTCTGAATAATCTTGGGCGTATTTTACGAGGTCAAAGCGCTTTGCAGACTCATCCAGGGGAATCCGTGCTGCGCGCAGGTAGGGTCGGTTGACCTGGCGGCTGATTTCAAGGCAGTTTGAAGGCGTTTCATCACCATGAAATTGGATAATAGCCCCCGTGATAGCTTGACAAGCAGCTACTATATTTGTAGCAGACTCATTGACAAACAGCAGTACCGGGGTGACAAAGGGGGGCAGTCGGGCGGCCAGTTCAGCCGCTCGCGCCGGGCTGACAAAGCGGGCACTTTGGGGGTACAGCACAAAGCCGATGGCATCTGCCCCGGCTTGGACAGCAGCATCTACGTCCTGTTCTCGCGTCAGTCCGCAAATTTTGATTCGGGTTCGGTTGGCTTTCATGGCAGTGCATCATACGCAGCCGTTTGATCCGGCAAGCCCCAATGGGCATCGTAGCGAGGCCCAAGAAAGTAAAGGCCATGGGATGAAAAGGTGGGCGCAGCAGCCAAACGGCTGCGCGCGGCCAGTACCTCTGCCATCCAGGAAGGGGGGTGTTTGCCTTGCCCGATATAGACCAGGCAACCCATGATGTTGCGAATCATGTGGTGCAAAAAAGCTGTGGCCTCGAATTCAAAGCGCCAGTAGGCACCTTTGCGGCTGATCCGGATAGCTTTCATGGTTTTGACGGGAGACAGCGCCTGGCAGGCTGATGCCCGGAAAGATGAAAAATCATGCTCCCCAAGGAGGTGGTTCACGGCTTCTTTCATGGGCTCCAGGTTCAGGGGCAGAAAAGTCCAGCCGACCCGACCGTTGTCGACACTCGGGCGCACCGGCGAGTCCAGCAGGACATACGCATATCGACGTGAGACAGCGCTGGCGCGGCAATGAAACGATTCTGGTACCTGCCGAGCCCATTGCACGGCAATGTCGTGCGGCAAAAACGCGTTCGTACCTCTTACCCAGGCGTGCATGTCCCGGTCTATGGGCGTATCAAAGTGAACCACCTGCATGAGTCCGTGCACCCCGGCGTCGGTTCGTCCCGCACACAGGGTTGAGACGCGGTGGGTTGAAAAGCGGGTCAGGGCAAGCTCCAGTTTGTCTTGGACGGTCAGTCCGGACAGTTGGCTTTGCCAGCCCTGGTAAGGCTGTCCGTTATAACTGACTCCCAGAGCCACCCTCACGGCGCGTACATGTCTATCTCAAGGCGCGCAGGGCTTGCTCGGCCTTGGCCTTCATCTCACCGGTTGCCTCTGCAATGACTTCCTCAATCATGGCACGCGCACCATCGGTGTCGCCGATGGCGTTGAATTCTTCGGCCAGAGCGAGTTTGGTAACCAATGGGTCATCCATGATCTCAGGTGACGCTGGCCCAGCCGGGCTATCCAGATCCAGCGACAACGAGCTCAGATCAAATTCCAGCATGTCGGATGGCTTTTTGTCTTGCACATTGTCCTGCTTCAGCTCAGGCGGGGGGGAGTCCAAGCCGTCCAGGGATATCTCCAGATCCCCCATGCCGTCGGGTAACGCGATGATTACAGAAGGATCGGATTGCCGCTTAGTGCCAGAAAGGTCCATTTGATCGGCATTGGTTCTGCCAGGTTCTGGGATATCACCAGAAGCAGCACCCTCAACACGGGAAGCAACACCCTCAAAATTCATGTCGAGTGGCGGCGGTGCGTTTGAAGTTGGCTCGTCGAGCAAGAAATCCAGATCTATGTCAGATTCAGGTTCGACCGCATCTGCAGTTTTGGGCTGTGCCTGTTTAATTGAGTTTGTCCGGCTGCCTTCGTCCAAACTGACACCGTCAGGATCATTGAGCGCCATAGCTTGCTCGGGGATGGACCCAGAGGTCGACCTAAGGTTGGAACCAGAAGCAGCCTCAAGGTTGGCACCAGAGGGAATCTCAAGGTCGAATCCAGAGGGAGTCTCAAGGTCGGGCCCAGAGGGAGTCTCAAGGTCGGGCCCAGAGGGAGTCTCAAGGTCGGGCCCAGAGGGAGTCTCGAGGTTGGAACCGGAGGGAATCTCAAGGTCGAATCCAGAGGGAATCTCAAGGTCGGGCCCAGAGGGAGTCTCAAGGTTGGAACCGGAGGGAATCTCAAGGTCGAATCCAGAGGGAGTCTCAAGGTTTGTTTCAGGCGTGGCCTCAGATAGATCACTGGGTTCTTCAAGCTGGCTTTCCGGGTTGTCCAGATCGGAATCGGTCGGGCTTGTGTCACTGATCTCGACTGGCTGCTCAACATCGCCTTCAGTGAGCGTAGGGGGTTGCTCGGTAATTTCCAGGTTGGTGCTGGCAACCTGCGATGTCTCATCTAGCGTCTCAGGCTCCGATGTTTCTTTGCGCTTACGAACCCGGTAAAAACCAAAGCCAGCCAAAAGAGCAATCAAGCCTCCGGCGGCCGCGGGAATCAGCGGGTTGTTGATCAGTCGCTCAAGCCAGCCTGTTTGCGCGTCCGCTGGAATGACGGGAGCAGGTGGAGGAACTACCGGGGCTGCAGGCGGGGGTGATTCTGTGGCTTGAGAAGCAGAGTTGAGTTTGTTGAGTTCTTCCAGGTTTTTATTCAAGGCTTGGGTTCGCGCCGCGGCTTCTTCGGCTTCACGCTCCTTGGCAATTTTTTCTTCATTGGCCTTGCGTTCAGCGGCCGCTTTGGAAAGTGTGAGCTTGTCCGGGGCTTGTGCGCTTGGTTTCTTGTCCTTTATTTGCGCCTGGATCTTGCCACTGGCCCGGCGGTCGGCCGCTGCAAGCTCTCGTGTTGGCACGCTAGATGCCAACTTGGCGCGGTATTCGCTGAAGTCTTTGCTGTGTGCTCTGACAACCTGGCTGGCTTCACCTGGAGGGATCGCAGTGACCTGATCGGGTTCGGGCAGTTTCAGAACCGCTCCCGCGCGTACCCGGTTCAGGTTTCCGTTGACAAAGCCATCCGGATTTGCGCGCAGTAATGCAACCAACATCTGGTCGAGTGACACGTCACTGGCTTTGTAGGCTATTGCAATCTTGCTGGCTGTATCTCCGGTCTTTAGGGTTACTTCCCTGGTAACAGATATAGCAGGCGCTGGCTTGACGACCTCAGTCGCAAGTACCGGAGCAGGACGGACTTCAGGCAATGCCCGTGATGACGCTGATTCAGTTGTTTCCTGTGCTGTGCGGGGTATGGGCTCAACAGAAGTGAGGGGTGCTTCAGGTGGAATCGCGGGCGCAGAGGCGTCAGGTACGGGTGTTGCGACCTGAGCCAGTGTAGGCGCGGGAATGGGAGCTAGCCGCAGTTTGGGCGGGTCCAGGAGCAGGGTGTAGTAGCTCACAATGCGTCCGGAAGACCACCGTGCATCCAGAAT
The DNA here is from genome assembly GCA_044376885.1 of Hylemonella sp. Taxonomy (GTDB): domain Bacteria; phylum Pseudomonadota; class Gammaproteobacteria; order Burkholderiales; family Burkholderiaceae_C; genus JBEIGE01. Next base: position 6,778 of record JBILKC010000056.1, read on the forward strand.
CAAATCAACAAAGGGGTCGTTGAGGGGGCGGTTGCTGGTGACACTCAGGAAGGGTCGCCCGTCTTCTTTGAGTAACAGCTCAATCTGCAGATCGCCCATGATGGGGTTGTAGTCCAAGCCCGCGGTCCGATAGGCATCCGGGTTCGCTACGGCTGCTTTAAGGCTGGCTGCTTCTTCAGGCGTAATACTTGGCAGATCGATTTCTGCGCGCAGCGGCTCACCCAATGTGGATTGAACAGCCATACGTCCCAAGGTCAGAGCGAGGGCCTGGCTTGCACAAAGACCCAATAACGCTGCCGCTGCAACCGCAGTTGCACTTTTGCGCCAATGAAGTAATTTAGCAGTCAATTGATTAACCTCCATGCCCGTTTTGGCGACTCAAGTCTCCCCAGATCTGGGGACAAAAACGAATACGCAAAAAGTGAAAAGCAATACAACATCAGGGTCTAATTCAGAACAGCCGCCCCGATCGGTGCGAAAGATGATCACAAAGATATGCTTGATTGCAACACAAAAAAATGAAAATCGGCGCGTCTAGACAGGTTTCGTGACGAACAGCGGTCAATCAGTTCCCCAGCAAAATCCGCAGCATGCGGCGCAGAGGTTCAGCCGCACCCCAGAGCAACTGGTCTCCAATGGTGAAGGCGCCTAAATACTCAGGGCCCATGGCCAATTTCCGGATGCGGCCCACCGGAATGTTCATGGTGCCGGTCACGGCCACCGGTGTCAGGTCTTTCATGGTGGCATCACGGGTATTGGGAACCACCTTGGCCCAGGGGTTATCGGCTGCAATCATGGCTTCAACGTCGGCCACAGGCACATCTTTTTTCAGCTTGAAAGTCAGCGCCTGGCTGTGGCAGCGCATGGCACCTACCCTCACGCAAAAGCCATCCACGGGAATGGCATTCGAACCAAAGCTGTCACCCATACCGAGAATTTTGTTGGTCTCGGCCATGCCTTTCCACTCTTCTTTGGAGGTTCCCCAACCGGACTCGTCCCGGGATTTACCAATACCAAGATCCTTGTCAATCCAAGGAATCAGACTGCCGCCCAGCGGGACGCCAAAGTTGGCGGTCTCAGAGGCGGTCAAGGCCCTTTGCTTTGCAATGACCTTGCGGTCAATTTCCAGAATGGCGCTCTTGGGATCGTCCAGCAAGGCTTTGACCTCGGCGTTCAAGGTGCCGTACTGGGTAAGCAGTTCACGCATGTGTTGCGCGCCGCCCCCGCTAGCAGCCTGGTAGGTCTGGGTGCTCATCCACTCCACCAGGCCAGCCTTGTACAAAGCACCCACGCCCATGAGCATGCAGCTGACCGTGCAGTTGCCACCTACCCAGTTTTTGCCGCCATTCGACAAAGCCTTTTGGATGACCGGCATATTGACCGGATCAAGGATGATGACCGCGTCTGGGTCCATGCGCAGGGTTGAAGCTGCGTCAATCCAGTGGCCATTCCAGCCCGAAGCACGCAGTTTCGGGAACACTTCAGAGGTGTAGTCTCCGCCCTGGGCGCTGATGAGAATGTCGCAGCGCTTGAGGGCGGTGATGTCGAAGGCATCCTGAAGGCTAGCCTCATTACGGGCTAACACGGGCGCTTTGCCGCCCGCGTTGGAAGTTGAGAAAAACAGTGGCTCGATCAGCGAAAAGTCGCCCTCTGCCTGCATGCGTTCCATCAATACCGAGCCGACCATGCCACGCCAGCCCACCAATCCTACTAATTTCATGTCTACGGCCTTTTAAAAAATCGGTTCTCTCCGGCTCGTCTTGCCGGGGAAAGGCGTGACGAACCTGAGCTGCTTAGTTCTTGGTAATGGCCCCCACAACGGCATTTCCCATCTCAACGGTACTCACGCGCTGGGTGCCTTCAGACCAGATGTCTGCAGTACGCAAGCCTTGTGCGAGCACAACCTTAACCGCAGACTCAATACGGTCGGCAGCTTCGGGTTGGTTGAGAGAAAAACGTAACATCATGGCGGCTGAAAGTATTGTAGCCAGTGGGTTTGCAATATTCTTACCGGCAATATCGGGCGCACTGCCATGGCTGGGCTCGTACAAGCCCTGGTTGCTGGCATTCAAACTGGCCGAAGGCAACATTCCGATAGAACCAGTGAGCATGGCGGCCTCGTCGGACAGGATGTCGCCGAACATATTGCCCGTGACGACCACGTCAAACTTCTTTGGGGCCCGGACCAATTGCATGGCCGCGTTGTCCACGTACATGTGGTCGAGTTCAACATCCGGGTACATCGAGCCTACCTCGGTGACGACATCTTTCCAGAATTGAAAGGTTTCCAGCACGTTGGCCTTGTCAACGCTGGTGACTCGCTTGCTGCGCTTACGCGCCGCCTGGAAAGCGACATGGGCGATACGCTCAACTTCGGGGCGGGAATAACGCATGGTGTCAAAGGCTTCTTCGGCGCCGGGGAAGTGCCCGTCCGTGGCAATCCGGCGTCCGCGTGGCTGGCCGAAGTAGATATCTCCGGTGAGTTCACGGATCAGCAAAATGTCCAGGCCGGCAATCAGCTCGGGCTTCAGGCTGGAGGCACCAACCAGCTCGGCATAGCAGATGGCCGGGCGGAAGTTGGCAAACAGTCCCATGTGTTTGCGCAGACCAAGAATGGCTTGCTCTGGGCGCAGCGGGCGGTCCAGGGTGTCGTATTTCCAGTCACCGACGGCACCAAAAAGTACAGCATCGGCCTGCATGGCCAGCTTGAGGGTGGCTTCAGGAAGAGGGTGGCCATGAGCGTCAAACGCGGCACCGCCGACCAGGGCGGTTTCCATCGTGAACGACAAATCAAGGACATTGAGGACCTTGATGGCTTGAGCCACGATTTCTGTGCCAATGCCATCACCAGGAAGAACTGCAATTTTCATTTTTTAACTGTTATTAAATTAGTAGCAAACTAACCAATAGCCGTATGGGCTAACCATGGTTTTTCTATCAGGCGTTGGTCTTCGAAAGCTTTGATTTTATCGGCTTGGCGAAGCGTCAGTCCGATATCGTCAAGTCCGTTGAGGAGACAAAACTTGCGGAAAGGCTGGATCTCAAAAGCGACTTCTTCTCCTTGCGCTTTGACGACCACCTGACGCTCCAGATCAATGGTCAGGGTGTAGCCGGGGAAGGCTAAACACTCATCAAACAGTTGATTAACCACCAGCTCCGCAAGCACGATGGGGAGTAGGCCGTTTTTGAAGCAGTTGTTAAAAAAGATGTCGGCAAAGCTCGGCGCAATGATGGCCCTGAAACCAAACTGGTCGATGGCCCAAGGTGCGTGCTCGCGCGATGAGCCGCAACCAAAATTTTTCCGGGCCAGCAGAATTGAAGCGCCCAAATAGCGTGGCTCGTTGAGCACAAAGTCCGGATTGGGTTTGCGGCTGGCAGGATCTTGGCCTGGATACCCGGCATCCAGATAGCGCCATTCATCAAACAGGTTGGGACCAAAGCCGGTTTTGCGGATGGACTTGAGAAACTGCTTGGGGATGATGGCATCGGTGTCGACATTGTCCCGATTCATCGGGGCCACAAGACCCTTATGCAATACAAATTTTTTCATGGTGACAGTGAAATTAAATCAAGGTCCGGATATCAACAAAATGGCCATGAACAGCTGCGGCGGCAGCCATGGCCGGGCTGACAAGATGGGTACGCCCGCCAGCGCCTTGGCGACCTTCAAAGTTTCGATTGCTGGTCGAGGCGCATCGTTCACCGGGCTCAAGCCGGTCGGCGTTCATGGCCAGACACATGGAGCAACCCGGTTCACGCCATTCGAAGCCGGCAGCCTTGAAAATCTCATGCAAACCCTCACGCTCGGCCTGCTCTTTAACCAGACCGGATCCGGGGACAACCAGGGCTAGCCGGACGTTTTTCGCGACTTTACTGCCCAGTTTCTTGACCAGTGCTGCGGCCTCTCGCATGTCTTCAATCCGGCTGTTGGTGCAAGACCCGATGAACACCTTGTCAACATAGATGTCATTGATGGGCTTGCCAGGCTGCAAATCCATATAGATCAGTGCACGTTCAATGGCGCCTCGTTTACTGGCGTCTTTCTCTTTGTCCGGATCGGGCACCCGGGCATCAATGCCCAGCACCATTTCAGGTGAGGTGCCCCAGGTTACCTGAGGAATAATTTGTGAGGCATCCAGCGAGACGACCGCGTCAAAAATGGCGTCAGTGTCTGATTGCAAGGTTTTCCAGTACCGGACAGCCTGATCCCACTCCACGCCGGTGGGCGAGAGCAGACGGCCTTTGACGTATTCAATGGTTTTTTCATCAACGCCAACCAGGCCGGCACGGGCACCAGCCTCAATCGCCATGTTGCAGACGGTCATCCGACCTTCCATGCTGAGCGCGCGGATGGCTGAGCCGGCAAACTCGATGGTGTAACCCGTACCTCCCGCGGTTCCGATTTTTCCAATAATCGCCAGCACAATGTCTTTGCCTGTGCAGCCGCGTTGCAAGGTACCTTCTACCTTGATGAGCATGTTTTTTGCTTTTTTGGCAAGCAAAGTCTGTGTCGCCATCACGTG
>JBILKC010000302.1:0-3410 GCA_044376885.1 Hylemonella sp.
GACGACTTCAAAGCCCTCAACCCCTCGGTCAACAAGCCTGTGATCCTGGCAGCCGGTACGCCTCAAATATTGTTACCTTGGGACAACGCCACCATTTTTCAAAACAACCTTTTAGCCTTTACAGGTACCAGACTGGCCAGTTGGACGGTCTGGATTGCCCCGACCACTATGAAGGCCATCGACGTGGCCAAGCGGGTAGGCATGAGCGAAGCAGATTTCCGAGCCACCAACAACATCCCACCCCGGATGATGATCCGGGCCGGCTCCAGCCTGCTGATTCCCCGCGGCAGCCACATTGATCAGGACGTGACCGTCAGGGTGGCCGACAATGGCCAGGTCAGCCTGGCTCCGGAAATTGTTCTACGCAAAACGGTCGTCAAAGCCGGAAAAAATGATTCCGTCGCCAGCGTTTCCAAGCACTACCGGGTCTCACCTGCCAACGTGGCTGATTGGAATAAAGTGCCCGTCTCTTCCTCATTCAAACAGGGGCAGCAGATCGTGCTTTTTTTACCGCCGGTCCGGTCTCAAAAGCAGGTAACACAGACTAAACAACCCGGACAAGCCACGACCAAAGTGAAACCCACCCAAGTGGCGCGTCGCTGATTTAAAACACAACAAACGCATCGAAAGCAACCATGACCAAACTCCCCCTGTTAACCCCCAAGGCCCGTGCCCTGCAAGCGATGTCGCACAACATGACGCTCATCTCCCACCATGAGCTAGAGGGGTTTGGTGGCATGGGTGAAGGCATTGCGATGCAATTGGCCGATGATGGCCGTCGCATTTTGTGGATGGCACATGAGTCAGCGCCGAAAAATTTCACGGGCGTGGATGTGACCGATCCCAAACACCCGCGTGTGATTGTGCAGACCGAACTGCCGCACATGCAGGTCCGCTCAAATTCCCTGGATGTGGTGGGCAACCTCATGGTGGTGGCCAACCAGACCAAAGACGTCAATATGCAGCCCGCCGGCATCAATATTTACGACATTTCCAAGCCCGAAGAGCCAAAATTGATTTCACACTTTGATTGTTCCGGTCCCTACTCCAGGGGCGTCCATGCCGTTTGGTTTGTGGATGGCAAAACCGTGCATATGGCCTCCGGCGCGCCTGACTTTCAGCCGCATGACCCCAAGGACGACCAGTTCTACCGAATCATTGATATCTCCAACCCCAGCAAACCGGTGGAAACCGGGCGCTGGTGGTACCCCGGTACGAGAGTCGGAGACACAGTGCCCCCGCCCAAGCGTTTGCCCGCCAAGTTCGACACCGGCTTTCGGGCTCACAACACCAACGTTTTCCCGCAGCGGCCTGACCGGGCTTATGTGGGTTATATCGATGGCGGCGCTGTGGTGCTTGACATTTCCGACCCTGGCAACATCAAGGTGGCCTCGCAGTGGAACCATTCGCCGCCATTCAATGGTTTTACCCACACGGTGCTGCCGCTCTTTGAGCGTGGCCTGTGGATCGTGAGCGATGAATGCGTGCAGGACGATGGCCAAGACTGGCCCAAGCTGGTTTGGGTGGTTGACGCGCGGTCGGACGCCAACCCGGTTCCGATTTCAACTTTTCCTGCGCCGCCCTATGATGCATTTGCAAGCCGGGGCGGACGGTTTGGCGCACACAATCTGCATGAGAACTTGCCTTTGAAGTGCTCTTTCCAGTCTGAAACACTCACGATTGGCACTTTCTTCAATGCGGGCGTGCGCGTCTATGACACCAGCAACCCTTACCAGGTTCAAGAGGTGGCCTACTTTGTCCCAGGTACGCCCCGACTGGCACCAGCAGGCGCGATTCAACTCAATGATGTGTATGTCGACGAGAACCGTCTGGTGTACACCATGGACCGTTTTGGCGGTGGACTCTACATTCTCGAGATGAACATCTGATGAAGGCGAATGACGCTCATCAATGACGCTTACAACACGTGACCCTTTGGCCGGCAAAATTCCGGTCACACTGATCACCGGTTTTCTGGGCAGCGGCAAAACCACCTTGATCAGCCGCCTGCTCAAGCATCCCGACATGGACAGGGTAGCGGTCGTGATCAACGAAATTGGCGAGATCGGTATCGACAATGACCTGGTACTGATGTCTTCCGAGAACGTCAGTCTGCTGGCCAATGGTTGCCTGTGCTGTACGGTGCGAACAGACCTTCAGGAAACCCTGCGCGAACTGTTTGGTGACCGGCGCGCTGGAAAAATTGCCGACTTTGACCGGGTCATGGTCGAAACCACCGGCTTGGCCGACCCTGCCCCGGTCATCCAGACTTTGGCCAGCGACACGATGTTGGGTGCCAACTACCGACTCGACGGCGTGGTCACGCTGGTCGATGCGGTCAATGCACGCCATCAGCTTGCGCAATTTGCCGAAGCCGAGCGACAAATCGCGTTGGCAGACCGTATTTTCATCACCAAGACTGACCTGGCCACCGAGCAAGGTATCTCCGACCTGCGAGATGCGATTGCGGCCATCAACCCGCGTGGCGAGATTCGTACCTGCGCCATGGGCGACTTGCACCCCAATGCGCTGATTGGCATCGGGTTGCAAAGTGCCCGGGCAGGTACCCACACATTGCGATTTTTGGGTGAACTTAATGACCCGGTAACTTCATCTCAACAAACCACTGGGATCACAAACAAAGAAAGTTATCTGGGTGAGCGCCTGCCAGGCCGTCATGACCCTTCAGTCAAGACAGTGTCAATGCGATTTGATAAGCCGTTTACATGGGAAAAATTTTCCGCTGCCATGGAAATGGTCATCTCGCTGCGCGGCCAAGACTTGTTGCGGGTCAAGGGCATTGTGAATGTCGAGGGAAAACCCATCGTGGTGCAGGGTGTAGGCCATGTGTTTCATCCGCCGCTGCCGCTGGACCGCTGGCCGAGCGTCGACACCGATACCCGCCTGGTATTCATTACCCGCAATATCGAAGCGGCCAGGATACGGGCCTTGTTTGATGCGGTCGGCGCTCTTTAGTGCGGATGTTTTTTCTCCTGTTGACGTTGCGTTGGGGCTGATGCTTGGCTGGCGTTGGTAAACCAACCAAACCGGGCGCTGTTGAGATGAAAGATCGGCCCTGAATAGTTTGAGGAAGCTGGATCACTAAAATGCAGACTCCCTGTTTTATTGTGGGTGAACACATTGGAAAAAATTGTCGTCATTGGAACAGGCACCATGGCTGCGGGTATTGGTGCGGGTTTCATACAGGCTGGCTTTGAGGTCGTTTTTTTAGGGCGAAGCCTTGAGAAATCAGAGAAGTCCCTTTCGGATGCCCACGTACTGTCACAGGTCCTGGATTCAGGATACCCTGACTCCAGAGCCCCGGTTAAGCTCAGCGGATTGGCCGGCTTGATCGACAGCTGGGATGACTGGTCCAAGGTGGCATGGGTCATAGAGACCATCACTGAAGA
>JBILKC010000303.1:0-3408 GCA_044376885.1 Hylemonella sp.
CTCTGTCTTGGTCAGGTTCATGGACATGACCAAATTCTCAACCAGTTCTTGCCCGCCCAACAAAGCAAAAGCCGCCGAGAAAATGGCCGAACCAACAAACAGCCAGCACACCATGGCAGAGGTCTTGGCGGTCAGAAAAACGCTTTCCTTGACCACACTAAAGGTGAGTTGACGGTAGGCTGCAGCCAAGAGGAATCCGCCCATGGCGCCAACGGCAGCAGCTTCGGTAGGCGTCGCCAAACCCATCACGATGCTTCCCAGAACGGCCAGAATAAGAACCAGCAGCGGGAAGAAGCTTGTCAATAGCATCTTGAAAACTTCCAAGCGGGTAAAACTCAGCAGGCCATAAAAAACGACCAAGGCCAAAGCCCCGACGCCCAGTCCATACCAGTAACCGGCAGGAGCCGGCACTGCGTGGGCAGCTTGGGGTACCGTGCCAGCGACCGTGAGCGCAGGTGGCGTCTGCACTCCACTGGAACCGGGCGGCTCCTGAACGCCACTCGATAAAGCTCCCGGTAGCTCTTTAACACCCTCGGATCCTGGTGGCTCCTTGACACCTTCAGCCCCTGGGGGCTCCTTGACGCCTTCCGCACCAGGAGGTTCTTTCACGCCATCGGCAGAAGGTGGCTCGCTCAAACCACCTTCTGAGGCCGTTGAGGAAGCTGTCTCATCGCCTATTTTCTCCATCACCCGAGCTTCTTCCGCGTCCACAAAGGTAACACTGGAGTAACTCCAAAGAGCTACGACAGCAAACAAAATAGCAGGCATCAATACTATGCCCAACTGCTTCAAGATATAGGAAGCGGGCACATCTTTGTTGCGACTTCCTTTGAGCGCATCCAGCAAGGCGGGTAAGGCCCGTTCGGCGTGCGTCTTGGCGATTTTTTCGCTCATTGCCGGCAGTGGAATAAAACGCTCTGCCATTGACAAGGGCGGAGCCATGGAGGGTCTGATCTTGGCGATGATGATGACGTACAGAATATACAAACCTGCGAGCATCAAGCCAGGAAAAAATGCCCCAGCATAGAGCTGAACTACTGAGACGCCAGCCGTGGCACCATAAACAATCAGCATGACTGAAGGAGGAATCAAAATTCCCAAGCAACCACCAGCCGTAATGGCCCCAGCAGAGAGCTGAACGCTGTAGCCGCCCTTGAGCATGGCCGGTAGAGCCAACAAGCCCATCAGGGTAACCACGGCTCCTACGATACCCGTGGCGGTAGCAAAAACCGCACATGTAACCAGCGTTGCCACAGCCAGCGCGCCCGGTACCCTGACTAAAGCGAGGTGAAGGCTGCGAAACAGCTTTTCGATCAGGTTGGCTCGCTCAACCAGATAGCCCATAAAGACAAACAACGGGATGCTGATGAGTACATCATTGCCCATGACCTTAAATGCCGACTGAACCATTAAAGTCAGTGTCTTGTCGGTGTTTCTGTCGTAGGCAAGCCAGGTAAAGATCATACCCATGCCCATCAGGGTAAAGGCGGTCGGGAACCCGAGCATGATGGCCACCACTACCAGAGACAACATGAGCAAGCCGATATGCCCGTTGGTGACTGGGTTGGCCATGACAAGCATGACAATCGCCGCCAGAATAATCAGCGCCATCAAGGCAAAGCCAAACCACAGGTCTTTTTTGATTTTCATGATTTGGCCGCTCCATGAGCCACAAACTTGTCAAGCGCCTGAATGTCTTCGTCTTTCACATTGACCATTTCCTTGAGTTTTTCTACATCAACCTCTTCCACGTCCTGGTCTCGCGCTGGCCAGGCCCCGTCTTTGATACAGATCACACAACGAATCATTTCAACCACCCCCTGGAGCAACAAAATACCACCAGAAAGAGGGATGATGAATTTGAAGGGGTAAAGCGGGAGTGCTTCGGCAGAAAAAGTTTGCTCCCGAATAGCAAGGGACTCATTGAAAAAATTCCAGCCTGCGTAGGTCATGGCGGTCACGCCAGGCAGGAAAAACACAAAATACAAAATCAGATCCAGCGTGGCCTGCGTTTTGGGTTCAAAAAAGCCATACAAAACATCACCACGAACATGCCCGTTTTTACTTAAGGTGTAGGCACCTGCCGTCATGAAAAGAGTACCGTACAGCATGATCTGGGCATCAAGCATCCAGGCATGGGGCTGATTCAACACATAGCGGGAGAAGACCTCCCAGCTGATCAGCACGGTCAAAAGGGCAGCAGCCCAGGCAAAGGTCTTGCCGATAAATGTGGATAGTCTGTCCACAGCAAGCAGAATGTTTTGCATTCTTAATCCTGTCGTTTCAATGTTTTTGTTGTACTTTTAGAGAAAAAGTAGTTCGGGGCGCTGCAACTGACGTCACAGCGCCCCGAATTTTAGATGAGGACTAAATCAGGCCTTCTTGGCAGGCGCTGGCTTGCGAAAATAGTGGTTCCAAGCCATTTTGAAATCGACCATGTAGTCGTTCTGCCATTGGCCGGCACGAAGCGCGAAAGCCTTTTGGGACTCAAGCACCTTGGCAAACAAGGGATTTTCCGCCGATTTCTTGGCAATAACCTTATCCCAGGCAGCCAATTGAGCGCGCAGAATCGCATCCGGAGTCTTGTAAAAATTGATCTTGGCGGCTTTGAGTTCCTGGTAGTCCTTGGAGTTGCGCTCAACGGCTTTCCAGCTCATGTCGGCCGATGAGGCCTGCACGGCATAGTCGATGATGGACCTTAGTTCGGCAGGCAAGGCAGCAAGTTTTCCTTTGTTGAAGAGAATCTCAAACTGTTCGCCCGACTGATGGAAACTTTGCAACATGCAGTTCTTCACAACGTCAGGGAAACCGAGCAATCGGTCACTTGTTGCGTTGTTGAATTCGGCCGCATCGATCAGTCCGCGGTCCAAGGCAGGTACGATTTCGCCTCCAGGAAGCGGGTTCACTGCACAGCCCAGCTCTGTGAAAATATCCACAGCCAAGCCCACCGTACGGAACTTCAACCCTTTGAGGTCTTCCACCTTGGAGATGGGTTTCTTGAACCAGCCCAGCGGCTGAGTAGGCATAGGACCATAGACGTAAGAGACGACGTCTACGTTAATGCTCTTGTAAATTTCTTCGAGTAGGGCCTTGCCGCCGCCATGCTGGTGCCAGGCCAGAACCATATTGGGGTCCATGCCATAAGCAGGGCCGGAACCCCAGAGAGCCAATGCCGAACTTTTGCCATAGTGGTAGGCCAAAACACCGTGTCCGCCGTCCAGGGTTCCTTTGTTGACCGCATCAAGCAGCTGGAATGCAGGGACAACCGAGCCGGATGGCAGAACTTCAATCTTGAGCTTTCCCTCAGCCATCTTGTTGACTTTGCTGGCAAAGTCATTGGCATACTCGTGAAAAATATCTTTGGCGGGCCATGTGCTCTGAAAACGCAGGCTGGTTGCGGTTTGTGCC
>JBILKC010000057.1:0-11260 GCA_044376885.1 Hylemonella sp.
GAATTACCGAATGATGGCAAAGCCTTTGGCGACCTTCTGGTCAAAGGCCCCTGGATACTTGCCGAATATTTCAAGGGGGAGGGCGGCGACCCGCTGGTTTACGATGCTCAGGGGCATGGCTGGTTTCCTACCGGAGATGTGGCCACGATAGATCCCGATGGCTATATGCAGATCACCGACCGCAGCAAGGACGTGATCAAGTCAGGGGGCGAGTGGATCAGCTCGATTGATGTTGAGAACATTGCGGTCTCTCATCCGGCGGTCGCTATGGCGGCTTGCATTGGGGTTCGACACCCCAAGTGGGATGAGCGACCGGTAGTAGTGGTGGTCAAGAAGCCCGCAGCCGAGGTTTCCCGCGAACAAATCCTTGCGTTTTATGAGGGCAAAACAGCCAAGTGGCAAATCCCCGACGATGTAATTTTTCTTGATGCTATACCCTTGGGTGCTACCGGGAAAATGCTCAAAACACGTCTGAGAGAGGTCCTCAAAGACTACAAATTGCCCGGCACCTGAGTCACCTTCGCGTCAGTTTTTTTAGCCCCATAGGGTGAACCCCTAGTTAACTCAATTGCCGTTGACGGTAACCTTACGGCCTGTGTTTTCAAAACCTACGGAGATTTATAGTGAACTCAACGCTTAAAGTGTTGGCAGTTTCAGCTGCCTTGGTCTGCTCAAACCTGGCTTACGCCCAGAAGGGTGAAACCGTGAAGATGGTGCGCATTGACGCCCAAAGTGGCCTGCTCGGCCCCGTGGGCATCAACCAGCTGAAAAGCTACCAGTTCTTCGCCGAGAAATACAGCGGTGCAGGCAACCCAGCGGGCGTCAAATTTGAAGTCACTGGACTTGACAACAAACTCAGCCCGGCCGAGAGCCTGACCTTGCTCAAGTCGGCGATTGACTCCGGTGTTCGCTACATCATTCAGGGCAATGGCTCCTCTGTTGCCCTGGCCTTGTCGGATGCCATTACAAAACACAATGAGCGCAATCCCGGCAAAGAGGTGATCTTTCTCAATGACTCTGCGGTAGATCCTGACTTGACCAACAGCAAGTGCAGTTACTGGCATTTCAGGTTTGATGCCGATACCTCCATGAAAATGGAAGCCATGTCCAGCTTTATCAAAGACAAGCCGGATGTGAAAAAAGTCTTCATTCTGGGACAAAACTATTCTCACGGCGTTCAGGTTGCCCGCTACACCAAAGAAACCCTGGCGCGCAAGCGGCCGGACATCCAGATCGTGGGTGAAGACCTTCACCCGCTGGCCCAAGTGCGGGATTTCGCACCCTACATCGCCAAAATCAAGGCCTCTGGTGCAGACAGTGTGGTCACCGGAAATTGGGGTTCAGATTTGTCTTTGCTGATCAAGGCGGCCAATGACGGCGGCTACACCGGCAACTTCTTCACCTACTACACCGGCGTGACTGGGACACCATCGGCTCTGGGCACCAACGGTGCTGGGCGGGTTTTCCAAGTGTCTTATGGTCATTACAACCCCGGTGGCGAGACTTCCAAATTGCTGAGCGAGTTCAAAGCCAAGTACAACGATGACTTCTATACCTACTCCATCATGCGCATCTTCGAGACTTTGGGCGCTGCCATGGCCAAGGCCAAATCAACCGACCCGGTGAAAGTGGCGGCCGCCCTGGAGGGCATCAAGGTCAAGAGCTTTAATGGTGAGGTCGAGATGCGCAAGAGTGACCATCAGTTGCAGCAGCCGCTGTACATGACGGTCTGGCAAAAAGCTGGCGGCAAATTTCCGTATAGCCCTGAGAACACGGGCATGACACTGGTGCCGATCAAGGAATATCCGAATTACGTCTCTAGCACGCCCACCAGCTGCGACATGAAGCGCCCTTCCTGATCTTTTTGGCGTTATCGAGCCCGAACGCGATGCTGCTTCGGGCTCTTTTTATGGTTTGACGGGAAAGCACAGGTTTCATGGAGTTTTTCATCATCTCGATGCTCAACGGGCTCAGTTATGGCCTGTTGCTGTTCATGTTGAGTTCCGGGCTGACCCTGATTTTCAGCATGATGGGCGTCCTTAATTTTGCCCATGCCAGTTTCTATATGGTGGGTGCCTATATCGGTTACACGCTGTCCCAGGGGATAGGTTTTTGGCCGGCACTCATCCTGTCACCGATTCTGGTTGGGGCGATGGGTGCTGTGTTCGAGCGTGTGAGCTTGCGCAAAGTGCACAAGTTCGGTCATGTTCCTGAATTACTCGTCACCTTCGGTCTGTCCTTTGTCATTCTTGAGCTTGTCCAGTTGATATGGGGGCGTCTTGCGCTTCAATTCAGTCCACCGGATCTTCTCAAAGGGCCCATGTTTACCCTCATCAACCATTCTGTTGAGGGTCTTTCACTGATCTGGGGCGCAGCTCCGGGTGAAGTTTGTAGCTCCTCAGACGCTGCATTGCGCATCGTTTGTTCGCCATTTCCGGCTACTCGCGGTTTCATGATGGGTGTAGCTTTGCTCATGCTCACCAGCGTGTGGTTGCTCCTGACTTACACACGCATTGGTCTGGTCATTCAAGCTGCACTCACGCACCCTGAGGCGGTCGAGGCACTGGGACACAATGTGCCCAGGGTGTTCATGCTGGTCTTTGGTGCCGGAGCCGGATTGGCCGGTTTGGCCGGTGTGATTGGCGGCAGCACCTTTCTCACTGAACCCGCCATGGCGGCCACGGTAGGCTCAATCATCTTTGTGGTGGTGGTGGTCGGTGGCATGGGTTCTTTATCTGGGGCTTTTATTGCTTCGGTGCTCATCGGCGTGATTCAGACCTTCGCTATTGCCTTCGATTATTCTCTGGGTTCTTTGGCCCTTCAGTTGGGCTTGACGCTCAGTGAGGGCGTCAAATCCAATACGCTGTTGAAACTCACCCTGGCCCAGGTAGCGCCCATCCTGCCGTATTTGTTTTTGATCCTGATCCTGATCTTTCGACCCAAGGGACTGCTAGGTTCCAGGGAGGGATAAATGGCCAATCACTATTACGAGTTCAAACCGCTGAACATCGGCCGCTGGATTATCTGGGGTCTATTTGCCTTGGTGCTGCTGCTTGCACCCATGGTGTTCAAAAGCGGCTTTTCCATTAGCCTGCTGACCTTCATCGGTGCACTGATTGTCAACTGTCTGGCCTTCAACATTTTGCTCGGGCAAGGCGGTATGCTGAGCTTCGGCCATGCCGTTTATTCGGGCCTTGGGGCTTTTGTAGCGGTGCACGCGCTCAACGATGTGTCCAATGGCAGTCTGCCCATTCCTGTGTCCCTGATCCCTGTTGTCGGTGGACTGGGCGGAATGTTTTTTGCTTTTATTTTCGGCTGGTTTACAACCCGAAAATCAGGCACCACGTTTGCCATGATTACCCTGGGCTTGGGCGAACTGGTTTTTGCCATGTCGCTGATGGTGCCTGAGTTTTTTGGCGGGGAGGGCGGGGTATCTGCCAACCGGGTCACGGGCAAACCATTTTTGGGCATCACATTCGGTCCACCCATACAGGTGTATTACCTCACCGCCGTCTATGTGTTTATATGTGTGGTCGCCATGTTTGCGATTACCCGGACACCGCTGGGTCGTATTCTCAATGCGGTTCGGGACAATCCTGAACGGGTGGAATTTATCGGTTACAACACCCAAAAAGTTCGCTACATCGCCTTTATCATCGTCGGTTTTTTCTCGGGTATTTCAGGTGGCCTTGGGGTGCTCAACCTGGAACTGGTGACCGCTGAAAATGTTGGCGCTGCGCGTTCAGCCAGTACGCTGTTGTTTACATTTTTGGGCGGTGTGACTTTTTTCTTTGGCCCCATCATTGGTGCAGTCTTGCTGGCCTTGGGATTTGTGGTGTTCAGTGAATTCACCAACGCCTGGTTGCTGTACCTGGGCCTCATTTTCCTGTTCATGGTGATGTATGCCCCAGGCGGCATTGCCAGCCTCTTGATGATGAACCTTCGGGTGGCCTCGTTTGGAAAGCTGCGTCAGCTGTGGGTGAGTTACCTGGCGCTTGCGGCTACAGCCTTGGTCGCCTTGATCGGTGCTTCGGCCATGATTGAAATGATCTATCAGTTGCAACTGAGCACAACCGGAGGCACCGAATTGACCTTCATGGGGGCGCAGTTGGACGCCAAAGGCGTCAACAGCTGGTTCGGTTCTGCCCTGGTGCTGGTCACTGGCGCTGGTTTATTTGAGATGTGTCGTCGTCATTTCAGCCTGGAGTGGGGGAAAGTACAGGAAGAAATTGAAAAAGAAATCAAGCGCAGGGAGACCCTATGAGTGCATCAGGTCAAACACCTGCTTTGGAGCTGAAGAACCTGCGCAAGAGCTTTGGCAAAACCGAAATTATCCGTGGCGTGAGCCTGGCGGTTCAGGCCGGTGAGCGGGTCGCGATCATCGGGCCTAACGGTGCTGGCAAATCTACCCTGTTCAACCTGATCAGCGGCCGATTCGAACCGACCAGCGGGGACATCCTCCTTGGCGGCCAGTCCATGCTTGGCAAAAAGCCTTATGAGATCAATCGCATGGGGCTGTCGCGCAGTTTTCAGATCACCAATATTTTCCCCAAGCTAAGCGTGTTTGAAAACCTGCGCTGCGGTGTGCTGTGGAGCCTGGGCTACCGTTACAGCTTCTGGAAGTTTTTGGCCGATCTGGACGATGCCAATGACCGAACAGAAGAACTGATGGACATGATCCGCTTGAAGAAAAAGCGCGATGTGCTGGCCATCAACCTGACCTATGCCGAGCAACGTGCACTGGAGATCGGCATCACGATTGCCGGCGGCGCCAATGTCATTTTGCTCGATGAGCCTACTGCGGGCATGAGCAAAAGCGAAACTGCGCGCTTTATCCACCTCATTCGTGAAGTAACCGAGGGCAAAACGCTGTTAACCGTTGAGCACGACATGGGGGTTGTGTTCGGTCTGGCTGACCGCATCGCGGTTGTGGTTTATGGCGAAGTGCTGGCCTTTGACACACCCGAAGCGGTGCGGGCCAACGAACGTGTGCAAGAGGCCTATCTCGGTTCAGTCGTGGCAGACACCCAGGCGGAAGGGCAGACATGAGCCTCTTGAAAGTTGACAATCTTCACGCTTTTTATGGCAAAAGCCACGTACTGCATGGTGTGAATTTTGCAGTGCAGTCCGGTGAAATTGTGGCCTTGCTCGGGCGCAACGGATCGGGACGGTCCACCACCGCCAAGGCCATCATGGGCCTGGTGGACAGCAAGGGCCAGATTACCTGGAAAGACCAGAATATTGAGGGCAAGAAAACCTATGAAATCGCCCACCTGGGGCTGGGTTACGTGCCTGAAAACCGCGACATTTTTCCGGATCTGACGGTTCACCAGAACCTGCTTCTGGGGCAAAAAAAATCAAAAAGCAGTGGACGCTGGACGCATCAGGACATGTACCAGATGTTTCCTCGCTTGAAGGAGCGAGAGCATACAGAAGCGGGGGTGCTTTCAGGCGGTGAGCAGCAGATGCTGACCTTGTGCCGCACCCTGATGGGCGACCCGGACTTGATCATCATTGATGAACCCACTGAAGGTCTGGCCCCGAAAATCGTGGAGCTGGTTGCGCAATATCTTCAAGAACTGAAAAAGCGCGGAATATCCGTCCTGCTGATTGAGCAAAAACTCACTATTGCCATGCAAATCTCAGACCGCTGCCTGGTGATGGGCCACGGCAGCATCGTCTTTGAAGGAACGCCGCAAAGTCTGCGCGAAAACACCTACATTCGCAAAGAATGGCTAGAAGTCTGAGAGAATAAAAAGAACGGTCGTTCTTTTTCCACATTGAGGAGCCCCCACATGACTGCCAGTTACCACGTTCATGGCGACATTGCCGTGATCACCCTGAACAATCCGCCGGTCAATGGTCTGGGTTTATCGACCCGACAGGCCATTGCAGAGGCCTTGGATCGCGCCAACAGCGATACGGCTGTCACGGCCATCGTATTGACCGGGGCCGGCAAGGCTTTTTCCGGTGGTGCCGATATCAATGAATTTGGCAGCCCCAAATCCATTCAGGAGCCCAATTTACTGAGCATCATCCTGGCCCTGGAGAACTCTGCCAAGCCGGTCGTGGCTGCGGTTCACAGCGTTGCCATGGGCGGCGGGCTCGAACTTGCGCTGGGTTGCCATTACCGGGTGGCGGCACCGGGTTGCAGTGTTGCACTGCCAGAAGTCAAACTGGGCCTGATACCGGGTGCGGGCGGCACCCAGCGTTTGCCCCGTGTTCTGGGTGTAGAAACCGCGCTGAACATGATTGTGAGCGGCGAACCGGTCAAAAGCGAGTTGCTGGCAAGTTTGCCGGGACAAAAGCTGTTTGACAAGTTGGCAGCTTCACCCGAGTCATTGTTGGACGAAGCCCTGGCCTATGCCCGCTCTGTGGCAACCCTGCGGCCTTTGCCCTTGGTGCGTAACCTGCCGTGTCAACACCCCCAGGGTGGTGCCTACTTTCAGTTTGCCCGGAACATGGTCAAAGGCATGGCGAAGAACTTTCCTGCGCCAGCCAAATGTGTCGATGCCGTCGAAGCCGCCACCCAGAAAAAATTTGATGACGGCATGACCTTCGAGCGCGAGATTTTCATCAACCTCATGTGGACGCCCGAGTGCCGTGCCTTGCGGCATATCTTCATGGCAGAACGTGCGACTTCGAAAATTCCGGATGTGCCTGCTGACACGCCCAAGCGGGAGATTGCGTCTATCGCCGTCATCGGTGCGGGCACCATGGGCGGCGGCATTTCCATGAACTTCCTGAATGCGGGTATTCCTGTCAAGATTCTTGAAACCAAGCAGGAAGCACTTGACCGGGGTCTGGCCACCATCCGCAAAAACTACGAAGCCCAGGTTAAAAAGGGCAAGCTCAAGCAGGAAAAGCTGGATCAACGGATGGGCCTGTTGAGTACCACGCTGAATTACGATGATCTCAAAGACGCCGACATGGTGATCGAAGCCGTTTTTGAAGAAATGGGCGTCAAGGAAGCGGTTTTCAAGGAGCTGGACCGCGTGATGAAGCCTGGGGCCATCCTGGCAACCAATACCTCCACCCTGGACGTCAACCAAATTGCAGCCTTCACCAAGCGCCCGCAAGACGTCATCGGCACCCACTTCTTCAGTCCGGCCAATGTCATGAAGCTGCTGGAAGTGGTTCGTGGTGAAAAGACCGGCAAGGACGTGCTGGCCACGGTGATGGCCTTGGGCAAGAAAATCAAAAAAACATCGGTGGTCTCCGGCGTCTGCGATGGTTTCATCGGCAACCGGATGATCGAGCAGTACAGTCGCCAGGCTGGTTTTTTACTTGAGGAAGGCTGTACCCCGGCGCAAGTAGACAAGGCGATCGAGAAGTTCGGCTTCGCCATGGGTCCGTTCCGGATGGGCGACCTTGCAGGCAACGACATCGGCTGGTCCATACGCAAACGCCGCTATGTGGAAAAGCCGCATATGAAGTACAGCAAAACCGCTGATTTGTTGTGTGAGATGGGCCGCTTCGGTCAAAAAACCGGTGCGGGCTGGTACGACTATCAGGCCGGTAAACGCGATGCCATTCCCAGTGCCTTGGTGGTGGAGATGGTGGACAAGCTCCGCAAAGAGCTGGGCATTACACCGCGCAAGATCTCGGACCAGGAAATTGTCCATAGACTGGTTTTCTCCATGGTCAATGAGGCTGCCCATATTCTGGAAGAAGGTATTGCGTCTCGCGCCAGCGACATCGACATGGTCTACATCACCGGTTATGGCTTTCCGGTGTTCCGTGGCGGACCCATGCAGTATGCGGACACAGTAGGCCTGTTCAATGTGGTTCAAAGCATGCACCGCTTTGCGCAAAACCCGCGTGATGATGCCAAGTTCTGGCAACCCGCCCCTTTGCTCGCTCGACTCGTGGCCGAAGGTAAAACTTTCAACGAGTCCTGATTCCACCTCCCTCCAACACTACGAATTCAGGAGCAATCACATGACCTCAGCTGTTATCGTCTCGACGGCACGTACCCCTTTGGCCAAAAGCTGGAAGGGCTCATTCAACATGACCCATGGCGCCACCTTGGGCGGACATGCAGTCAAACACGCCATTGCCCGCGCCGGTATTGATCCGGACGCAGTTGAAGACGTGATCATGGGCTGTGCCACGCCTGAAGGCGCGACCGGTTCGAACATCGCCCGCCAGATTGCCCTGATGGGCGGCTGCCCCATTACCGTCTCAGGCATGACGGTCAACCGCTTTTGCTCCTCAGGCTTGCAAACCATTGCCCTGGCTGCTCAGCGCATCATTGCCGGAGAGGGTGAAGTTTACGTTGCTGGCGGTGTTGAAAGCATTTCATGCGTGCAGCAAGAAGCCAACACGCACATGCTGCGCGACCCCGCACTGGAACGACTCAAGCCCGAGATTTACTGGAACATGCTGCAGACTGCCGAGCAGGTTGCCAAGCGCTACAACATCTCGCGCGAGATCATGGACGAGTATGGTGCAGCCAGCCAGCAAAAAGCCAGTGCCGCTCTGGCCGCCGGTCTTTACAAGGAAGAAATTGCGCCCATTACCGTTATGGCAGGTGTTGCTGACCCGGTCATGGGCCTGCGGACCAAGGAAGTGACCGTGAGTCACGATGAAGGCATACGTGAAGGCACCACGGTAGCCGGTATCAGCGGCATCAGGCCGGCCATTCCCGGTGGCGTGATCTCTGCCGGTAATGCCAGCCAATTCTCGGATGGCGGTGGTGCCTGTGTCTTGACCAGCGAATCCTGGGCCGAAAAGAACAATCTCAAGCCGATCGGACGTTTTCTGGGCTTTGCGGTGGCTGGATGTGAACCCGACGAAATGGGTATCGGCCCGGTTTTTGCCATCCCCAAGGTGCTGGCACGCCTGGGTTTGAAGGTCAGTGACATCGATTTGTGGGAACTCAATGAAGCTTTTGCCGTACAGGTCATCTACTGCCGCGACAAGCTTGGCATTCCAGGCGATCGCCTCAATGTCAATGGCGGTGCCATTGCAGTGGGTCACCCCTATGGTGTCACCGGTCAGCGTCTGACCGGCCACGCCCTCATTGAAGGCAAGCGGCGTGGTGCCAAGCGTGTCTGCGTGACCATGTGCATAGGCGGAGGCATGGGGGCAGCGGGTGTTTTTGAAGTGCTCTGAGCATGGGCGTGCGTTCAACCCTGGATTTTTTACTCTACGAATGGCTGGACACCCAGACCCTGAACAGGCGTGAGCGGTTTGCAGACCATTCCCGTGAAACTTTTGATGCCGTTCTCGATACCTGCGAGCGCATTGCCCGGGAGAAATACGCACCCTTTAACCGCACGGTAGACATTCAGGAGCCGCAGTTTGACGGCGAAAAAGTCATCCTGCCGCAAGCCACGCATGACGCACACAAAGCCTATGCAGCCTCAGGCATGCTCAGCGCCGCTCAAGACTACGAGGTCGGGGGCATGCAGCTACCGTACACGATCGAAGCTGCAGCCAATGCATTTTTTGCCATGGCGTCTGTCAGCATAGGCTCAGGGCTACTGACGACCGGTAACGCCAGCCTGCTGATGGTGCACGGCACCGCCCTGCAACAAGACGTTTTTGCCAAGCACGAGTTCTCGGGCCGGTTCTCAGGCACCATGTGCCTGTCCGAGCCGCAAGCCGGCTCCAGCCTGAGCGACATCAGCACCCGTGCCGTACCTGACGGTGACGACTATCAGTCCGAGCCACTGGGCCCGCGATATCGCCTCAAAGGCAACAAGATGTGGATTTCGGCAGGCGAACATGAGTTGAGCGAGAACATCATTCACCTGGTCCTTGCCAAGATTCCCGGGCCAGACGGCAAGCTGGTTGCCGGCACACGTGGCATCTCCCTGTTTATCGTGCCTAAAAAAATGGTTGATGTGCAGGGTCAACTCACCGGTGTGCGTAACGACGTGGCGCTGGCAGGACTTAACCACAAATGCGGCTGGCGTGGTACCACCAACACCTTGCTTAATTTTGGCGAGGGCAAGTTTCCTCTCACGCACAACTCCGGCCTGGACGCTCAGGGCGCGGGGGCCGTGGGCTATCTGGTGGGCGAAGCGGGCAAAGGCCTGCAGTGCATGTTCCACATGATGAACCAAGCCCGGATCGGTGTGGGCATGGCTGCCACCATGCTGGGCATGGCCGGCTATCAGGCCAGCCTGGAATACGCAAAAAACCGCCCCCAGGGTCGGCCTTTGCCGGGACCCGGTCAAAGCAGTAAAGATGCCAACCAGCCGCAGGTACGCATCATTGAGCACACCGATGTCAAACGGATGTTGCTGGCCCAGAAAGCCTATTGCGAGGGCGCTTTGGCTTTGGAGTTGTACTGCGCCCGCCTCATTGATGAGCAAACTACCGGCACGGTGCAGGCCGCTGACGATGCCCGCCTGCTGCTGGAAGTCCTCACGCCGATTGCCAAGAGCTGGCCCAGTGAATGGTGCCTGGAGGCCAATTCGCTGGCGATTCAGGTCCATGGCGGTTATGGCTACACGCGCGACTTTCCGGTGGAACAGTATTGGCGCGACAATCGGCTCAATATGATTCACGAAGGCACCCATGGTATTCAAGCCACTGATTTGCTGGGCCGTAAGGTGTTGATGGAAAAAGGACGTGGCCTGGATTTGCTCTGCGAGCGTATGGCTACAAGCATTGCCCGAGCTCAACAACATGAGGCGCTTGCGCAACATGCCAAAGCACTGGAGCTGGCCATGCGCAAAGTTAAAACGACCACCCAGGCGGCCTGGTCGACCGGACTGGCTGAACACGCCCTTGCCAACGCAGTGCCCTATATGCAGGCTTTTGGTCACATGGTTCTGGCATGGATCTGGCTGGAAGTTGCAGTGGCTTCAACGGCCCAAGTCGCGGCTTTTGTCCCCCAATCTGATTCAACTTTGATAGCAGCAAACCAAGGCCGGTTAATGGCTGCACGCTATTTTTATCACTATGAATTGCCCCGGATTGACGCCTGGCTCAATGTGGTGGCCCTGCGTGACATGACCTGCGCTGAAATTCCTGAAGAAGCGTTTTAATGCCCAGTAAAGAAGTGGTCCTGCGTTTGCAAAAATGGATCTGGGTCCTGATCTATGGTGGCTTGCTCTGCGTGGTTCTGGGCGTTTTTCTGGCCAGAGCCGATCTGACACTGGCACGCTGCCTGCAGACCGGCGGTGGCGTTCTGGTGGTGATCGGGGTGGTGCTGATTTACCTGCGATCGCGCATCAAGGAAGAAACCAAAGACTAAGGCCTGCGGACAACCTGGCCTGCCCCAATACCTTCAAATTACTTTAAA
>JBILKC010000304.1:0-3404 GCA_044376885.1 Hylemonella sp.
GGAACTGATGCTGGTGCCGCAAAACTCCACGCCCAGGCGCTGGCTTGCAACCCTCTCGTAGTCCGCCTTGACATAACCGACCCAGTTTTCATGGGCATCGCCACCGAAAATCACCGGGTTGGGCACGGCGCTCTTGTGCAGGCTGTCCGTTAAACGGCGTCGGGCCGCCGGGTAACCGTCCCAGCTGTCGTTCCACAGCAGTTGCCCCGAGCCCGTTTTAAGGTCACGCTGACCAAACAAGGTTTGTTGGGCAATGACGTTCCATATGGCGTTGGACTGCTGCAGGCTCTGCGTCAGCCAGCGCTCTTGCGCGTCACCCAGCAAGGTACGGGATGGGTCTTGCCAGCTATCACACCGCAGCGGATCGACCGTACTGGCACCGGGATTGGCGTTGCGGGTACAAGCTTGGGGACTGCGGTATTGGCGCGCGTCCAGCAGGTTCAGAGTAGCGAGTTGCCCATACTGGAAGCGGTTGTAAATGCGCAGCTCTGGCGCTTGGGCCAAGCCCTGAAGTGCGCGTGTGAGCACGGAACTGCGCAGGGGCATGTTTTCATAAAACGCCTGGTAAGCCGCCGCCCGGCGCTCAGAAAAAATCAATGCATTCCAATTCAGCCAATCAGGCCCGCCATTGCCCTCTTGCAGGCCTGCATAGTCGTTTTGCACTTCGTGGTCATCCCAGGTGATCGCCCAGGGACAGTTGGCGTGCATGGCCTGAAGATCAGGGTCTGTCTTGTACAAGGCATGGCGCTGGCGGTAATCGGCCAGAGAGTTCACCCATCCCCCTGTGACAGATCGCACCGGGTTCAGTGCGCCCGGATACTCATAGATGTAATCCCCCAGAAACATCACCAGGTCGAGATGCTCGTCGCGCATGTGCCGCCAGGCACTGTAAAAACCATGTTCCCAGCGCTGGCACGAGGCATAGCCGAGGCGCAGCCGGTTGACCATTGCATCGGGTGTGGGCAGGGTTCGGGTCCGTCCTACCCTGCTGCGGGCCGAACCGGATGTAAAGCGATAGAAATACCAGCGCTCAGGCTGCAAGGCCATGACTTCCACATGCACCGAAAAACCCAATTCTGGCACTGCCTGAGTTTGGCCGCGTTGGACGATCTGTTTGAACTGCGCGTCATGGGCCACCTCCCACTGTACGGTCACACCGGGTTTCATCGCGTGCGAAGACCCCGAGGTTCCCAGAAGTTCAGGGCTTTCCAGGCGGGTCCATATGACAACCGAGTCAGAGGCTGGTGACCCGCTGGCTACCCCCAGAGTGAATGGGTCACTTCGCCAGTGCACCTGGCTCCAGGCCCAGCGGGGCAGCCAGGCTGGAACAGCCAAGACACTACCTAGCCGGATGATCTGG
Organism: Hylemonella sp.; assembly: GCA_044376885.1. GTDB lineage: Bacteria > Pseudomonadota > Gammaproteobacteria > Burkholderiales > Burkholderiaceae_C > JBEIGE01. Next base: position 1,361 of record JBILKC010000304.1, read on the forward strand.
CGACGGTCCATGAAATCCATGAAAAAAGGGTGTCTTTGACTGTTAATTTGAAGGATTGAAGCGTAAACTGTACGCAGTTTTACCGAGAGATCATTATGGAAGTAACTACCTCACCCCGTCCAACTGTGGCTCCTGCCGAACGACCGAAGGCACCCGAGCGTGCGAAAGCGGTCGAACGTCAACCGGCTGAGCGTCCGCCAGAACGGAAAGTGGCCGCTGAGCCACCCAAGCCGCAGCCAGAAAAAGCCTACGTCAATACCCGCGGCGAAACCACAGGCACCCGTGTGAACACCACCGCCTGATTAAACGGTTTAAGCACTCCTTCAAGCCGCGGTGTAAGACTCAACAAGCTCTATGAGCGCATTAGCAGCCAGTTCAAGCGCCATTCCCAGCGTTCAGATGCAGCTTTATCAGATGAAGTTGCAACAGGCGCGTCAGGCAGCTACGCAGGCTGACAATGAGGTCAGCGCGCTGGAGTCCCAAACCAATGCGGCAAGACGCGATGCCTCCGCGGCCCGCAGCGAGGTAAGTTCCCTGGAACAGCAAACCCGCGAGGCCCAACGTGCGAGCCAATCCACGCTGAACACGCAAGGGCAAGTCACGGGGCGTTTGGTTAATCTCAAAGCCTGAAATTGTGGCCGGGTTCTTATTGGGCGTACTTCTCTAGTCCGATTTAGCTGCGCTGTCTGAGCGCTTCGAATAGGCATACACCGCTGGCCACAGAGACATTGAGGCTCTCCACGGCACCCCTCATGGGAATGCGCACGAGTTCATCACAGGTTTTTCGGGTGAGCTGGCGCATGCCGTGACCTTCGGCCCCCAGCACCAAGGCAACTGGCCCTGTGAGATCGACCTGGTAGATGGTTTTCGGCGCATCATCACTGGTGCCAATACACCAGATGTTGCGTTCTTTTAACTCGCCCAGGGTTCGGGCCAGATTGGTCACCATGAAATACGGAACCGTCTCGGCCGCGCCGCTGGCCACCTTGGCAACGGTTGCGTTAATGCCAGCGGCGTGATCTTTGGGTGCAATCACCGCTTGCGCACCAGCACCATCCGCCACCCGCAAGCAGGCACCCAGGTTGTGAGGGTCTGTCACGCCGTCAAGTACCAGCAGCAAGGGTGTGTCGCTCAGATTGTCCAGCAGATCGTCCAGCGAATTCGCCTGCAGCAGAGGCTCAACCTTTGCCACCACCCCCTGATGACCATGGCTACCGCAGAGCTTGGCAATACGCAGCCCGTCAGACTCTATGAGGCGGGCACCGCCCTCACGGGCACGGTCCAGAAACTGTCGCATGCGGGCATCGCGGCGACTGGTCTCAAAGTGGATTTCGATGATGGACTTCGGCGCGGTTTTCAGTCGCACACCAACCGCGTGAAAACCGAACAGTATTTTGGATGAAGACATGCTCTGATTATCCCGTGGATAGTCCCGGGTGGTTCAGTGTCTTGTCCCCTTCAGGGCACAATTTGCCCGGCCTCTATCGTGATGCGACGTTGGCATTGCTGGGCAATCGACGTGTCATGCGTGACCAATACCAGCGTGGTGCCGATTTCCCGGTTCAAGTTAAACATTAACTCCATCACCTTGGCGCCAGTCGCAAAGTCCAGGCTTCCGGTGGGCTCGTCAGCCAGCAAAACCAACGGCTTGACCACAAAGGCCCGGGCCAAGGCCACGCGCTGCTGCTCACCACCGCTCAACACCTTGGGATAGTGGTTCAGGCGTTGGCTCAGCCCGACCCGGTCCAGCATTTCGCGGGCAGTAGCCCGGGCATCTTTTTGGCCACCCAATTCCAGCGGCAGCATGACGTTTTCCAGCGCGGTCAGGTTGCCTAACAGTTGAAAACTCTGAAACACAAAGCCAACTTTTTGAGCCCGCAGTGCCGCTCGCGCATCTTCACCCAGGGAAAACAGGTCCTGCCCTGCCAGACTAACCTTGCCCCGGGTGGGTGTATCAAGGCCGGCGATGATGGACAGGAGCGTGCTTTTACCCGAACCGGAAGCGCCAACAATGGCAACAGTCTCCTTGGGCTCAAGCGCAAAA
>JBILKC010000305.1:0-3394 GCA_044376885.1 Hylemonella sp.
TGGCATCCCTTGGTCTGCCTGCAGGTTCAAGAATTGCGGTGCAGGTTGAAAAATCAGTGGAAGCGGTCATGCTGTACCTGGCCACCTTGAGGGCGGGTTATGTATTCCTCCCGCTCAATACCGCTTACCAGAGTACTGAAATCGAGTACTTTATTTCCAACGCCGAACCCGCTGTTGTGGTCTGCAGCAGCAAGAACTTTGCTTGGGTCAGCAAACTGGCTTTCAAGGCCGGTACGCGGCATGTATTTACCCTCGATGACAACCGGACTGGCTCCTTGCTGCAACGATCGGCCCATTGTTCCGATGTCCATCAGCCTGTTCTTTCTAATACTGATGATCTGGCCGCTATTTTGTACACCAGCGGAACGACAGGTCGCAGCAAAGGCGCCATGCTGACCCACGGCAATTTGCTGAGCAATGCACGCGTATTGAAAGACTATTGGGGCTGGAAACCCGGCGATGTGTTGATCCATGCGCTGCCGATTTTTCATGTGCACGGCTTGTTTGTGGCTTTGCATGGTGCCCTGATCAATGGCAGCAAGATGATCTGGATGGCCCGTTTCGATCCCAAGCGGACGGTCGAAAAAATGCCGCAAGCCAGTGTGTTCATGGGCGTTCCTACTCTGTATGTACGTATGCTGGCAGAACCTGGCCTGGCTCAAGCGAGCCGCAACATGCGCCTATTTGTGGCCGGTTCCGCACCGCTGCTGATCGAAACTTTCAAGGAGTGGAAGGCAGTTACCGGCCATACCATTTTGGAGCGTTATGGGATGTCTGAGACCGTCATGCTCACGTCTAACCCTTACCTGCCTGAACAGGGTGAGCGGCGAGGCGGAACCGTTGGTTTCCCCTTGCCAGGTGTTCAACTTCGTGTTCAAAATGATGAGGGAGAAAGCTTGCCTGTTGGCGAAGTTGGTGGCATCCAGGTCAAGGGTCCCAACGTCTTCAAAGGCTACTGGCGCATGCCAGAAAAAACCCTCGAAGAATTCACATCTGACGGATTTTTCAAGACTGGCGATGTGGGCATGATTGATCAGAAGGCCTATGTTCATATTGTGGGTCGAAGCAAGGACTTGATCATCAGTGGTGGCTACAACGTCTATCCTGCAGAAATTGAGGGTCACATCAATGAGTTACCCGGCGTTGCGGAAAGCGCGCTGGTGGGAATCGCCCATGCTGACTTTGGCGAGGTGGGTATTGCTGTTGTTGTTCCAAAGCCAGGTGTGACCCTTGACCCGAATCAAATTATCGCTACCCTCAAGGCTAAGCTGGCAAACTTCAAGATCCCCAAACGCTGTTTTGTCGTCAAGGACCTGCCGAGAAATACCATGGGTAAAGTTCAGAAAAATTTGCTGCGGGACCAGTACCGCACCATCTTCAGCGATTCAGCCCCAAGTCCCAAGCCCTGAGCGTTGCCCAGACAACAAATCTTTCCGCATACTCATACTCACAGGTTCACGAGTACCTAACGCAGCACCAGAACCGGTACGTGCGAGTGAGTCAGAACCTGTTGCGTCTCGCTACCCAGAAGCAAGCGCTTGATGCCACGTCGGCCGTGTGATGACATCACGATCAAATCACATTTTTGTTTTTTTGCAACTGAAATAATCGCGTCACTGACAAGGTCTGACTTGACGGTGACGGCTTTAACTTTTACGCCCTTGGCAACACCAGCTTTGCTTACTCCATCCACAATGGCCTGGGCATTCTCGGTCCACTGCTTTTCAACGCGCAAAATCTCGCTGGCCTGCAAAGCAAGTCCGCCTTCGAAATAGCTTTGCGGGTAGCGTGGAACCACTTTCAGTGCCACTAACTCGGCACCCATGAGTTGAGCCATCGCAATGGCGCTTCCAACCGCTTTCTTCGACAGGGTTGAACCATCGGTGGCGACAAGAATTCGTTGGTACATATGGAAATCCTTTTGAAGTGTGTTGGTGATCAAGGTTACTATGGTTGCACAAACACTGCATTTGATCCAAATCAAGTAACAGACATTTCAAGCACTGTACGCTACCAAACATGTTGTCAGCCAGTCTTGTCAGCGATCCATCCAGCCTTCAATTACCTCGAGGTGCGACTGAGATACCCATTTCAGGCCGCCACGAGCCACCTCTGACGTCTTGTGCAGAGTCGCCACTGAGCTTGCTTGACGAACAGCCTGAATGGTCCGCCTTCAGTCGGTTGCTGAACAAGCAGCGCCAGGACGAAGGACAAACCTTATGGGAATCGCATGTCGTGATTGAGGGCATGCACTGCCCGGCCTGCTCGCTGACGATTGAGGCCGCCCTCAGCGAAGTTCCTGGCGTGCAGCGCGCCTCGGTCAGTGCCGGTAGCCACCGTGCGTGCATCGTCTGGTCATCGTTGACATGCAAGCCCTCAGTATGGATGCAGGCGATTTTGCGAACCGGTTATCGCGCGGTCCCGGCCAATGATGCGTTTTCCAGCGAGCGTCGCAAGCTGGAGACGCGCCAGGCGCTTTGGAGATGGCTGGTAGCTGGCCTGTGCATGATGCAGGTGATGATGTACGCATGGCCTGCCTACATCGCTGCGCCGGGCGACCTGACGCCTGAGATGGAGCAATTGCTGCGTTGGGCTTCATGGGTGCTGACATTGCCGGTCATGATGTTTTCCTGCGGTCCTTTTTTCTCGGCCGTGTGGCGCGACGTCAGGCATCGCCGCATCAGCATGGACTTGCCGGTTGCGCTGGGAATTCTGATCACCTTTGCTGTCAGCACTGCAGGTACGTTTGATCCCGGGGGCTTGTTCGGGCGGGAAGTCTTTTTTGACTCTCTGACCATGTTTGTTTTTTTTCTCTTGACCGGGCGCTGGCTTGAGTTTCGTTTGCGTGACCGCACAGCTGGTTCGCTTGACGCCATCATGAATCGTTTACCAGATGGCGTTGAGCGCAAAACCGGCGGCGCTGATTTTGTGCGTGTACCTGTGAGACGACTTCAGATTGGCGACGTGATCCGCTTGTCCCCGGGTGAGGTTTTTCCTGCTGATGGTGTCATTCTGGAAGGGGTCACCCAGGCCGATGAATCCATGCTGACCGGTGAGTCGCGACCGGTTTCGCGTATTTCCGGTGAGCATGTGCTCGCCGGTAGCAGCAACCTCGGCGGCGTTGTGCTCGTTCAAGTCCTGGCAACTGGTCATCAAACCCGGTTTTCCCAAATCGTGTCTTTGATGGAGGATGCCGCAACAGCCAAGCCGAAATTTGCATTGATGGTGGATCGACTGGCCAAACCGTTTCTCATCGCTGTTTTGCTGGCTGCTGGTGGTGCGTGCGCGTACTGGTGGAATGACAATCCTGGACATGCGCTGATGGTTGCGGTGGCTGTTCTGGTGGTGACATGTCCCTGCGCGCTTTCACTGGCTACACCTGCCGCAATGCTCT
>JBILKC010000058.1:0-11227 GCA_044376885.1 Hylemonella sp.
CTCAAGGCGGCCTGATCCGCAACTCTAAATTGCCACTGGGACTTGTTGGTTCCCAGTGGCAATCCTGAGGATTTCAGAAGCGGAATCATCGTTGTTGCCGCGCCAGGCCACGATCTGGTCTGGCCGAATAAGAACCAGGGCACATTCATACAAGCTGGCAATGTCTGATGCGGCCAGTCGGACCACTTTCAAATCGATGCCTTTAAGCCTTGCGGCTGCTTCGAAGCCCTGAACGCCAGGGGGGGTCGGACCGAGGGCGAGCAGCGTCCATTCAAAATTGAAGGTGTCAAACAGCGACTGTCCATCCCCAATCCAGATGTGCGGAGGCCTGCCACCTGGGCATGCAGTAGGCACGTACACGTTGGCCTGGTCCGGTGGGGGTGATGAGCCATCGGGCACGATGATCGGGGAGCCGTCGTAGCGCCCACCAAAAGTGACGCCGGGAATATTGAATTCGCGCCTGACATGGCCGTTGAGGTACTCTGCAGCAAGGGCTCTTGCTGCTTCGCCCTGCGCTGTATTGTCTTCAAGTTCGCTGGCCGCTTCAAACAGGCCTATGGAGTCTGCAAAGGTCCGGGCGTAGCTGGTGTTGCGCAGCGCCAGCGGTTTTCGCTCCAACTCGTAACTCTCCAGGAGTTTTTCGGAAGACTGATTTTTGAGAACACTGGCGAATTTCCAGCCCAGATTGACGGCATCTTCCACCGCCGTGTTGTAGCCCAGACCGCCTGTGGGGGTGAACAGATGGGCTGCATCCCCGCCTATGAAAACCCGTCCCTTTTGAAACGATTCGGCCACCAGCGCATGACCCGCGGTCCAGGTGGCCATTGACAAAATTTCAATCGGGATATCCCTGCCATAGGCTTGTGCAAAAAGTCGCCGGGCATCTGCTTCTGTGAGTGCATCGGTCTGTTCGTCACTGCCCATCTGGGTATGAAACGCAAACTCACTGACGCCGTCTACCGACATGATGAAACCTCGTAAATGAGGGTTGACCATCACGTACATCCAGGCGCGGTCGTTGGGGTTGTGTTTGTAAAAATCGGGTGCCCGCAAATAGACGGCCAGCATCTTGCCACCCATGAATTTGCGCTTGAACCCGGTGGCCCCCTGCCAGGCAATACCCAGATCAGCCCTGACCTTGCTGCGTGCCCCGTCGGCACCGACCAGGTACTGTGCCACGACCTCAACAGGCTTGGTGTTGTTGACACTCTGGATGATGGCACGCACCGCTTTGCCCGTGTCAGTAAACGAGTTGAGCTGCCAGTTGTAGCGCAGGTCTACTGTAGGCAACTGTTCTGCTCGGGATCTCAAGGTAACTTCGACATATTTCTGGGAAATACGGTGCGGCAGTTCAGCGCCACTCCACGAGCCAGACAAGCTCTTGATCAATGTCGGCGCTTGTGCTGCCGTAGGCAGCCTAAGCCTGGCCATCTCATGCCCGCCAAATCGCGTGAGGTAGGCAATGTCGGTCGGATGGTCCGGTGGCAAACCCTGGGCGCGGATCTCATCGGCAAAACCCAGTCTGCGGAAATGTTCCATGGTCCGGGCCTGGGTCGCATTGGCCTGCGGATTGAATGCTGTGCCTGGTTTGGGATCAACGATGAGGCAGGATATGCCACGCCTGCCCAACTCGTTGGCCAGCATCAATCCGCAGGGCCCTGCGCCTGCGATCAGGACCTGGGTATCGATCAAGGCAGACCCGGTCTAGGCCAGGGCTTGCTTGACACGTTCGGGTGTCAGTGGCAGGTCCCGTAGGCGCCGTCCGGTGGCGTTGGCAAAAGCGTTGGCTATGGCTCCTACCGTTGGACCCTGTGATCCCTCACCAGCCCCGAGTGAACGCTCATCAGGCCGGTTAATCAACTCGACCTGCAACACCGGTACGTCGGAAAATCGCATGATGGGGTAATCGGCCCAGTTTTGAACCAGCTTTTGTTTGCTGTCGTATTTGACCGATTCAAACAGTGTCCAACTGGCTGACTGAATGATGCCGCCCTCAATCTGGTTGCGTAAGCCATCAGGGTTGATGATCAGCCCGGCCTCTGCGGTCGACCACACCTGCTCGATGCGCACCACACCAGAGCGGGTGTCTACGGCAATATCCGCAATCACCGCGCAATAACTGGCCATGTTTTTGTATTTTGAAAAACCGACACCCCGACCTTTGAGTACACCGCCCATGGCTTTGGGACTGGTGCTGGCCACTGCAGTTTTCCAATTGGCAATACTGGCGGTTTTTTCAATCACCGCCCGGGCGCGCGGGTCTGCCAGGTGACGCAGCCGGAATTCCACCGGGTCTACGCCTGCCAGAGCCGCCATTTCATCCATGAAGGATTCAAGCGCAAAGGTGTTTGCGTAAGCACCCAGACCGCGCAGCGCGGAGGTGCGAATAGGAGCCTGAAGCAGTAAGTGGTTCGTCACTTTTTGCTGTGGAAACATGTACAAGGGCAAGGCGTTGCGATCACTTCCCCCCGAAGGCTGCGGAATATTGCGTGCCGGTCCTGGTGGATGAGGGTCCTTGATCAACCAGGATGCGGTCAGGTTGACACCCTCAGGGTCGTAGGGGCGGGTGCTGTGGGTGTAGCTCCAGAGTTCGTGGTTCCAGTCTACGATTTTTCCACTGGCGTCTAACGATCCCTTGAGATCCATCACCATGGGCGAGCCCAGCGGTTCCCAGCCAAACTCGTCAGCACGCATCCACTGCAAGCGCACCGGTTTACCCGGAACCGCCTTGGCCAGCAAGGCGGCATCCAGTGCAACATCGTCTGCGCCATTGTGGCCATAGCAACCAGAGCCTTCGCGGTGACTGACCGTGATTTTTTCCTGCGGCATCCGCAAAGCTTTCGCCAGGTCAATGCGCAAGGGGAAAACGCTTTGTGAAGAGCACCATACCTGCAATTTGTCATCATTCCACTGTGCCAGCGCACAAGAGGGGCCAATAGAGGCGTGCGCCTGGTAGGGGCGGGTGTAAGTCGCAGTCAAGGTTTTGGTCGCCGCCGGGGTATCGGCCGGCGGTTTCTTCTCGCTGACCACGCTGTCGGCGGTGCGCTGCCTTCTCATGTGAGCAAAGAGCTCAGCGCCTATGGGTGGCAAGTCTGCGGGGTCATCCCATCGTGCGCTGGCCCGTAGGGCGATTGCTGCTGCAATGGCCTGTTCTTCGCGTTCGGCAGCTACAGCCAGGAAATTGCCGTCCCGCAAGAGGCCGACGACGCCAGGCATGCGACGGATGGCGGCTTCATCCACGGAAACCAGACGGGCGCGCGGCGTTGGGGGCCTGACCAAACGGCCATGAACCATATTGGGCAAACGCATGTCCTGCACATAGACTTCAGCGCCGGTGACCTTACCGGGAATATCGCGCCGCTGCACGCTCTGACCCATCAGGCGGTGCTGCGCGGGTGGCTTGGGCGAGAAGGTGGTGCTGGCCTCGCGCTTGAACATGGCATCGTTCGTGACCTGCCAGTAGGTGGTGGTGCCTTTGGCAGAGCTGATGGTGCCGTCGGTCACCCGCAAGTCTGCGACGGGAACATCCAGTCTTTCTGCAGCCGCCAATAGCAGAAGACCACGTGCTTGCGCACTGGCAAAGCGCAAAGCTGTGCCGCTGTCCTGGACTGACAGGCTGCCAGCCGTAACACCTTCATTGGGCGTGAGGGCGGTATTGCCGGATATGACTTCCAGACGCTTGAGGTCCACGTCAAGTTCGTCAGACACCATTTGTGTCAGTGCTGTCAAAATGCCCTGGCCGAGTTCGACTTTGCCGGTGAACATGGTCACGGTGCCATTGGTGTTGATACGCAGCCAGCCATCAAGCATGCGGTTGGTGTTCAAGCTCCCGGGCAGAACTGGTTTAGTAGGCGTTTGAGCCAGCAGGGGCGAGAGTGACGTCAAGCTGAAAGCCACTGTCAGGGAACTGGCCTTGAGAAAGCTCCTGCGCTGCATAGCGGGTTGAGTGATGGTGTTCATGCCAGCTCCTTTGCGGCGCGCTGAATGGCCCGAACAATGCGGGTATGGGTGCCACAACGGCACAAGTTTGTGGCCATGGCTTCCTTGATTTGAACCTCTGAGGGGTTGCGCACCCGGTCCAGCAAGGTCTTGGCTGACATGATCATGCCGGAGATGCAGTAACCGCACTGGGCGGCCTGTTCTTCAATGAAGGCTTTTTGCAGGGCATGCATTTTGTCCGGTGTTCCCAGCCCTTCGAGCGTGGTGACTTCGCCTTGCGATGCGGCCGAAGCAGGGTAAATGCAGGAGCGTATGGCTTGCCCATCCAGCAGCACGGTGCAGGTACCGCATTGACCGACACCACATCCATACTTGGCGCTGTTAAGGCCTAAATCGTTTCGAAGTACATACAGCAATGGGGTCTCGGGCGCAGCGGGACTGGTTTGTCGCTTGCCATTCACACGCAGTGAAATTGTCATTCAATGTTCCTCTTGGAGTTGTAATAAAACGAATCGCAGGCTAGCTGCTTTCATACAAAACGTCAATTGAGGGTTTTGCCTGATATCTCGAAGTGCGTGTATTCAGTCTCATGCTGATCATCCTGTCAGAATCTGATGCTGTAGCTAAAAATTAAAACTTACTTCATGTTTTGAAATCAACAAACCAACATGCGCAACCTCAACCAAGGCACCATCACTCAAGCGGATATCGACCGATTACGCATGTGTTCCGCGACCACGACCAGTAGCTCGATTCCGATGTGCTGTTTGGTGTTCGATCCACGCTAATTCCTGATTGGCTCAAATTCAACGATGGTTGCTAAAGTCTCGAATACAACTTTTCTCTCGGCTCTGCCCCTGTTTAAATTTCACACGTAAAGGTTCACCATGCTTTTTGCATTCACCCTCATCGACAAGCCCGACCATGGCGCCATGCGTCTTGAAAAACGCCCCGAGCACAAGGATTATCTGGCCGCCGTGGCCGACAAAATAGCCTTTGCAGGTCCCTTGACGCACGATGACAGCAAGACCATGCTGGGCAGCCTGCTGGTGATTGACTTCCCCTCGCGTGAGGCTGCGCACGCCTGGGCTGCCGATGAACCTTTCACCAAGGCAGGCTTGTATGCCAGCACAACCATTCACGCCTTTGTCAACTTGTGGCCGCAAAAAGCCGGTTTTCCTCCCGCGTGATCCGCGTCCTGTTTGATGTATGAGATAAGGAAAGTTAATGATTGACACCATGAATGATGAGCTATTGATCCGCCAGATGGTTGAGCGTTGGGTGCTGTGGCGCGATGCCGGGGACTGGACGCGTTTTGCGACTGTCTGGCACCCCGAGGGCGAAATGATGGCCACCTGGTTTCAGGGGCCATATGCTGAATTTATCCGGGTCACGCAAGAAGGCTGGGCCAAGGGTGTGAGCATCCTTCACTTCCTGGGCGGTACTGCTGTCGAGGTGTCCGGTGACCGTGCCATTGCGCAAACCAAGATGACGATTTCCCAGCGCGGCATGGTCGAAGGAGCCGATGGCCCCGTGCTGTGTGATGTGGTGTGTACGGGAAGGTTTTATGACTTTGTGACCAAGCACAACGGGCAATGGAAATTGTTGCACCGCCAGCCCATTTACGAGAAAGACCGGATTGACCCGGTGGACTCGACGGCCTTGCTCGAGCTCGACGCCGCTGCCCTGGCGACTTTTCCGGAAGGCTACCGGCATCTAGCCTACATTCAAACGCGCCTGGGGTATACCGTCAAGATGGACATGCCCATGCTCAAGGGCCCGGTGGTGGATGAACTTTACAAACGCGGCGCCCGGTATCTGGCCGGCGGCGCACTGGAGCGTTGAGATGAACCGTCGTTACTATTTAGGAGCTGTGGCCGCTGGCGGCCTGCTATCCATCAGCGCTGGCCTGGCTAGGGCGCAAGGCGCATTCCCCAGCCGTGCAATCAAGGTCATCGTGCCCCAGCCCCCCGGTGGTGGCTTTGATTTTGTGGCACGTCTGCTTTCAGACCGTCTAGGTAAAGTGGTAAACCAGAGTGTTGTGGTTGAAAACCGGCCCGGTTCCGGCACCCTGGTGGGTACTGATGCCGTGGCCAAGTCCGCCCCGGACGGCTACACCCTGCTGACCGGGTCAGTTTCCAACATTGCGCTCAACATGGGGCTGTATCCGAATTTGCCTTACGACAGCCTGCGCGATTTTGAGCCTGTCGGTCTGGCAGTGAGCTACAGCTATACCCTGATGGCGCGCAAGGATCTGCCCTTTAATTCCCTGCGCGAACTGATTGCCCATGCCCGGGCTAATCCGGGTAAATTGAATTACGCCTCGGCAGGTAACGGTTCGGGTCAGCACGTGCTGGCTGCTGCCCTGTGGCACCTTGCGGGTGTGCAGTTGGTGCATGTGCCCTACCGTGGTGCCCAAGCGGCGTACCAGGACTTGCTGGGTGGGCGCGTAGATGTGTTTTTTGATCTATCCCCCACAGCCCGTGTTCAGGTCGATGCAGCCACCGTCAAGGCCTTGGCGGTTTCAGGGGCTGCGCGCAACCCCATGCATCCGGATGTGCCAACCATTCTGGAGTCCGGCGTGGCTGTCCTGGATCTGGAGTCCTGGTTCGGCTTTTTTGTCCCCGCCAAAACCCCGGCGGATGTGCTGGAACGACTGCGTGCCGATTTAGGAAAGGTCATTCTTGCGCCGGATGTTATTGACGCCTTTCGCAAAGCCGGCGGCAAACCGTTGAGTTTGTCTGTCGCAGAGACCCGCATGCTGGTGCAGCGCGATGTTCAGCGTTGGACCAAACTCATCCGCGACGCGGAGATCAAGGCTGAATAAAGCGTTCAAGCATAATTCGCCCTTTGATTTTGTATAAGAAAGACCCCATGAAAATCGCTCAAGCCTCCTTGGATCAACTGTTTTTTAATGCCCGCACGGCCAATGGTTTTCTTGACAAGCCCGTTCCTGTGTCGCTGTTGCAAGAGGTCTACGACATTGCCAAGATGGGTGCGACTTCGATGAACACACAGCCCACCCGCTATGTATTTATTACCACCCCGCAAGCTAAAGAACGACTGATGCCAGCCCTGAGCCCCGGCAATGTGGAGAAAACCAAGTCTGCGCCAGTCACTGTGATTGTTGCGACCGACAGCAAGTTTTTTGAGCATATGCCCAATATCTGGCATGTTGCCGGAGCCAAGGAAATGTTCGAGGGCAATGTGCCCATGGCTCAGGCAACCGCGACCCGCAACGGTACCCTGGGTGGTGCCTACTTCATGATTGCCGCACGCGCGGTCGGCTTGGACTGTGGCCCCATGAGTGGCGTGGACCTGGCCAAAGTCAATGCAGAGTTCTTTCCAGACGGCCGCTTCGCTGCCAACTTCCTGATCAATCTAGGTTACATCGACAGCAGCAAGAGCTTTAACCGCAATAACCGCTTGAGCTTTGATCAGGCCTGCTCGGTTCTGTAAACCCGACCGGCACTCCGAGTTTTGAGCTTTCCGCTCATCACCGATCCATTTTTCTACGCGGTCGCCATTCCCGCTGTGCTGTTGCTCGGCATCAGCAAAAGCGGGTTCGGGGTGGGTTTTGGATCATTGGCAGTGCCCATGATGGCTTTGGCGATTTCGGTTCCTCAGGCCGCCGCCGTGCTGATGCCGGTGCTTCTTTTCATGGACCTGTTGTCCATGAAAGCGTTCCGGCGTGATTACGACAAAAAACTGCTGGCTTTCCTGATCCCGTTTGGCCTGATTGGAACCCTGATCGGTGCGTTGCTCTTCAAGGCCCTCGATGCCCACATTGTGGCCAGCATTGTTGGCGTTTGTACCTTGGTGTTCCTGGCCCAGCGCCTGCTCTTCCCACCCAAGGCAGACAGCGTGGCCCCCCCGCGCTGGGTTGGTGCCATCCTGACAGCAGCGTCTGGTTTTACCAGTTTTGTGGCCCATGCCGGTAGCCCGCCCATCAGCGCTTATGTGATCCCCATGCGCCTCCAACCGGTGATTTTTGCGGCCACCATGTCTTTCTTTTTCTTCTTCATGAACCTCGCCAAATGGGTGCCCTACGCCTGGCTGGGGTTGCTGGACATGCGCAATATGGCCACCTCACTGGTGTTGTTGCCCATCGCTCCGTTCGGGGTCTGGATCGGCGTGCGTATTGCCCGTCATATTCAGCCAAAACTGTTCTACCAGATGATCTATGTTGGCATGTTTCTAACCGGTACCAAATTGGTGTGGGATGGGTTTCATTGATGTTTTGGCATCGAGGTGCATGGCCTCAATCGGCCCGCGCCCCGGTCTCTTTGACCACTTTGGCCCACTTGCTTAACTCGGTTCTCAAAAAGTCTTGCGCCTCCCGGGTGCTGCCACCCATGACTTCAAATCCCGCTGCTGCCAGCCGGGCCTGAAAATCCGGGCTGCGCTGAATGAGTGCGACTTCGCGGTTGATGCGCTGGATGATGGCCTCAGGTGTTTTTGCGGGCGCAAATACACCCACCCAGGTGTAGTCCTCAAAGCCTGGAAAGCCTGATTCGGCCACTGTGGGAACCTCAGGAATGGCTGCCACGCGTTTGTTGCTGGTCACAGCCAGGCCGCGCACCTTGGCGCCCTTGACCAGTTCTACCGCCGCAGGCAATGCCACACTGGCCAGTTCAATCTGCCCGCCCATGGCCGCATTGAGCGCCGGACCTGCACCCTGGAAGGGCACATGTGTGACATCCACCTTGGCCAGAATCTTGAACAGGTACTCGGCGCTGAGCTGGGGTGTGGTGCCGGCTCCTGCCGTGCCGTAGTTGTACTTTCCCCCCTGGGCCTCGGCAATCACTTCTTTGAGTGTGCGCGCTTTCAGGTTGGGTGCGCCGACGATGAGGTTCGGGCTGGAGGCGACCAGCGTCGCGAGCACCAGGTCTTTTTCGGCATCAAAGGTTTGTGTGCGCGACATGGCCGGGTTGACGGCATAGGAACTGGTGTTGATCAGCAGGGTGTAGCCGTCCGGCTCGGCCTTGGCCACCAGGTTGGAGGCCACACTGCCGCCCGCACCAGGCCGGTTTTCTACCACCACGCTCTGGCCTATGACCTCGCTTAATTTTTGTCCCAACAAGCGGGCAATGATGTCGGCCGGGCCGGCCGGTGCAAAGGCCACCACAAAGCGCACCGGTTTATTGGGCCAGGCAGTCTGGGCCAGGACAGCTTGCGGCAGTGCGAGCGCAGCCATCAGCAAGACAAGAGCGATACGTCGTTGGTTCATGGGACAGTTTTAAAGAGGGGTGAATAAAGCGTTAGGGAAACAGAGTTTAAGCCCGGATGGGCATCTATTTAATGCTATCTAAAACATAGCGCGCCATTTCTTCCCGGGTACAGATCCAGACCTCCGGGGTGGCTTTGACGATTTTCATGATGTCCTCGTAAACCCATGCGCCTGAGGGGCGGCCCATCACATGGGTGTGGGCGGTGACATCAAGCATCAAGGGCGCTGTTTCACGTTCACGCATCGCGGCAAACGTGTCCTTGAAGGTATCAAGCATATAACGCGGACTGTGGCCGTAGCGGATGCAGGTGGGCAGATCGTTGACGTCCATGGTCAGTGGAATGCCTACAATTCGCTGGCCCCCGAAATCCATCACATAGGGCCGGTCGTCGTCATTCACGTCGCCATGGTGGGTGTAGCCGGCCTGCGCCAGAAGTTGCGAACTGATCGGGCTGCCGGTGCCGCGCGGGCTGATCCAGCCACAGGGTGTTACCCCGGCGGTTTTCGCCAGAAGGTCGTGATTTCGCTTCAGATTGGCCAGCTCACCGGCCTCATCAAAGTACACCGGAATCACATCCATGCCCCAGGAATGGTTGACGATTTCATGGCCCAGATCGGCAATGCGCTTGACACTGGCCGGGTTTCTCTCGCAGATCACCCCATTGACCATGACACTGGTTTTGACCTGATGTCGTTCGGCAATATCAAGCAGGCGGTGAATGCCGCGCACCATGCCAAAACTGCCCCAGGAGTGGGCGTTGGTGTCAAAAAATCCGGGCTTGAGTACATTGCCCATGGGGCCTATGCCCGGGGCCTGACCGTCGGACCAGGACTCATAGGCGATGTTGAAGATCACGGCGACACGTTTGCCGCCGGGCCAGCGGAAATCATCACTGAGTCGGGTAATTGTGGGCAGAAGGATTTGCATGGATCTTGGATGGGATGTTGTGATTTTGAAGTCAGGGTTGAGTCCGCAATTATCATCATTGCTCTGAATAACTTAAAGAAAGAGACTCATCATGTTGAACGTTGCAATCATTGGCCTGGGTTGGTGGGGTCGCATCATCCTGCCTCAGCTCAAGGGAAACGCCAAGCTTAATCTGGTCAAAGCGGTTGATATGAACGCTGAGGCAGGGCGGGCATTTGCAGAGTCCCATGGCATCGCCTTCGAGGACAGCCTGGAGAAAGTGCTGGCCGACCCGAACGTGCAGGGCGTGATTCTGTGCACGCCGCACACCCAGCATTGTGAACAAATCATCGCCTGCGCCCAGGCCGGCAAGCAGGTGTTCTGTGAGAAGCCGTTGTGCATGTCCCGCGAAGAAGTCCTGCGCGCCACGGCAGCTGTCAACCAGCACGGTGTGACCCTTGCCGTGGGGCACGAGCGCCGTTTTGAGCCGCCCATCATTGAGGCCATGCGGCTGCTCAAATCCGGTGTGCTGGGTACACCCTTGCAGGTAGAAGCCAACTTCAGCCAGGATAAATTCCTCACGCTGGCTTCAGACAACTGGCGCTTGTCCGGCAAAGAAGCCCCTGCGGGCCCCATGACCGCCACGGGCATTCACCTGCTGGATTTGTCGGTTGGGGTGTTTGGCGAGGCCGACCAGGTGCTGGCCAGCGTGAAGCAACTGGGTAGCCCTCTGGTCAATGGCGATACCTTGGCTATTTTGGTCAACTTTAAAGCTGGAGGCCACGCATTGATCAGCGCCATTCTTGCAACGCCTTTTGAAGGCCGTTTTGCCATCTATGGCAGCAAGGGCTGGGTGGAGGTTCGTGACAAGGCGCATCCGGAATCCTCAGAAGGCTGGACGCTGACCCAGTGCATCCGTGGCGTTAACGGCGGGCGGTCTTTCAGTGCGTCTTATCCGCCGGTTTCTTCCGTGTTGGCCAACCTTGAGGCATTTGCCGAGGCTGCCACTGGTGGTACGCCTTATCCAGTGCCGCAGTCGCAGATGATTGCCAATATCTCTGCGCTCGAAGCGGTGTTCAAGTCAGCGGCAAGCGGCCAGATCGTCAAGGTCCAGGGTCAGTAACAGACAATTGCAGCCTCAACCCACTCAA
>JBILKC010000059.1:0-11226 GCA_044376885.1 Hylemonella sp.
GCACAAACAGGAGCCCCAGACAAGCGCCCGCAAACAGGCACGCTGCTGATTGTCGGGGACTCACTCAGCGCCGAGTACGGACTCAAGCGCGGCACTGGCTGGGTAGCTTTGCTTGAGCAGCGGCTGACCTCGGAGAATAAAACCCTGAAAGTTGTCAACGCCAGTATCAGCGGTGAAACCACCGCTGGCGGGGCATCGCGTCTCGAAGGCCTGCTCAAAGCCCACCAACCCAGCCATGTGGTCGTTGAGTTGGGCGGCAATGATGCGCTGCGCGGATTGTCCTTGAAAACCACGCAAGACAACCTGACGCAGATGACAAGACTAGCGCTCAATGCGGGAGCCCGTGTGGTTCTGGTAGGTATGGAATTGCCGCCAAATTACGGGCTGGATTACACCCAACGCTTCAAAGCCATATTTAAAACTGTCGCTGAAAATAACAAGATCGAGCTGGTTCCCTTTTTACTCAAAGGGGTTGGTGATGTGCCTGACGCTGCACGCTTGTTCCAGGCCGACCGAATTCACCCCAATGAAGTTGCCCAACCCATCATGTTGGACAACGTCTGGCCCGCCTTGAAGAAAATCCTGAAATGAGTCTGACAATGATCACTGCAGAAGAAGCGTTGCGCAGACTGGAAGACTTTGATACGGTCATTGATGCCCGCAGCGAGGGAGAATACGCCGAAGACCATCTGCCGACTTCGGTGAACTGGCCAACCCTGAACAATGCGCAGCGCATTCATGTGGGAACCGTTTACAAGCAGATCAGCGCGTTTGAGGCCAAGAAACAGGGGGCTGCCATTGCAGCTCGCAATATTTCCATCCACCTTGAGCAGCATGCGTTGCAAAAACCAAAAGACTGGAAGCCTCTAACCTATTGCTGGCGCGGTGGTAAACGCAGCGGCTCGCTCAGCCTGGTGCTCGATCAGATTGGTTTTCGGGTAACGCTGCTCGAAGGCGGTTATAAGGCTTTTCGCGCCGCCATGCTCAAGGATATTGAACGCTTGGCCGGACAGTTTAGCTGGCGCGTGATCTGCGGAACGACCGGTTCAGGCAAGACCCGACTGCTTCAGGCTCTGGCTGTTCAAGGCGCGCAGGTACTTGACCTCGAAGCCCTGGCCAATCACCGAAGCTCGGTTCTGGGCGCTGTTCCGGGTTTATCGCAACCCACGCAAAAGCACTTTGACACCCGCGTTTGGAACGCACTTCGCCATCTCGACCCGGCCCGGCCGGTTTATATCGAAAGCGAAAGCAAGAAAGTCGGCAATGTCAGTGTGCCGCTGACCCTGATCGAAGCAATGCGGGCCAGCCCGTGCCTGAATCTGGTGCTGGCAGACGATGAACGGGTTGCGCTGCTTCTGGAAGACTATGATTTTTTTGTCAAGAATGCAGACTCATTTTGTGAGCGACTGGATGCTTTGGTTCAAATCCGGGGCAAAGAGGTCATCGAACAATGGAAGCGTCTGGTGCTGCAGGGCAAGTTTGAACCTGTGGTACGTGAGCTGCTAACCCAACACTATGACCCGGTATACATCGCGTCTATGCAACGCAATTTCAAACGCTACATAGATTCAAAAAAGATAGCACCTAAAGACCGATCTGTAAGGGCTATGAGCGAATTAGCATCGGAATTGTTGAAGCAGGCAGCCTAGAAACAACGCGCGTGCCGCTTGCCTTGACTAGCCTTGTGCCGGTGGCAGATCGGCAGCAGGGGCGGCTTCGTCGATCTGACCCCGATCCAGCTCAGTGCCCTCCTCCTCAGGCAGTCCGGCAGATTTCCTCTCGGACTTGCTTTTGAGCTTGTCTTCTTTTTTGCGCTTCTTTGCCAGTTCTTTCTGACGTTTTTCGTAGCCGTAATTAGGAGTTGCCAAAGCTTTACTTTCAAGTTAATCGCTTGACTTTAACAGTTCACCAGCTGCCTCATCCATCCAGCGTATGCTGCCCCGATAGGCGTGCCAGCTCGAGTAACCCAACCAAGGCCCCACCAACACCAAGCCTACTCCCCAAAAAATCATGGCCGACACCACCAGAACGCTGATGATTGCCCCCCACAGCAGCATGACACCCAAATTCTCAAAGAAGACCTGAAGACTGGCGATGACAGCGGTAATGGCGTCAGTATCCCGATCAAGAATCATGGGGATGGAAACCACAGAACAGGCAAAAACCAGAGCAGCAAATACACCGCCGACCACCAGATAGGTCAAGAGAAACTCCAGGTTGTCCGGATTGAAAACCGCCTGCAGAACATTCGTGGTGCTGGGCATGCCGGTATTGAAAAAAACCGCAAAAACCACCAGCGAAGCCCGACCCCATAAAAGCTCCAGAACAATCAGCACCAATACAAACAAGCCCATGCTGCGTACATGAGTGTCCCAGCAGGTCAGGGATGACGCCAGATTGGGGGATTTACCGCTTTGCCGCCGACGGCTCACGTCATAAAGACCCATAGCCAAAAACGGACCCAGCAGCAAACATCCGCTGGCCAGGGACATGGTGTACTCCGGACTGCTCCTGAATACAAAGCCCAGAACCAAGGCCATCACCCAAAAACTCAGACCATAAAACAGACCAATTGCAGGTTCGGCTCTGAGATCACGCCAGCCCAAGGCCAACCACCTCAGGGGATCGGTCAGCTTGAGGGACATCACCTGTCGCCGGGGTCCGGTCTCGATAGGTGGGATGTAGGGATTCGGGTTGACGGGCAGTTCACTGCCGGCCGATTTGTCGCCGCTGGAGGATGGGTCTGTTTGACGGGTATTCATGAACCCGCTAATTAAATGCCTTCTTGAGGGCTTGCGCAAGGTCGCCAATCAGTGCCTCGGGTGACTCCAAGCCGACCGAGAAACGTACCAGATGACCAGATTTGAGGGCCTTTGGCCAGGCCGCCCGCATGGTTGACAACTGATAAGGCACAACCAGACTTATCGGGCCGGCCCAGCTGAACCCAAGTTTGAACAACTCGAGAGAATCACAAAAAGTATCGACCTGAGACGGCTCAAAGCGGCTGTCAAACAGGACGCTGAAAAGTCCAGCCGAAGCACCCGATGCGCCACAAACAGACTGCCAGTGTGTATGACCGGGAGACTGGGGGAAAGCCGGATGGAGGATTTGCACACACTCAGGCTGCTCCAAGAACCAGGTTGCCAGTGCACGGCAGGTCTTGTCGTGCGCCATGTAGCGCAACTCTATGCTGGGCAGTGACCGCAACACAGCCTCAACATCATTGGCACCGACCCCCAGCCCCAGGCGCATATGGGTCAGCTTGATTTTGACGTGCAGAGCTTCATCCCGGGTCATGACGCTGCCCATCAGCACGTCCCCGCCGCCGCTGGGAAACTTGGTGAGCGCGTGGATGCTGATGTCAACCCCTAGGCCGGGTACGAGTTCAAACGGTTGAAAGGCTATGCCTGCACCCCAGGTGTTGTCCAAAGCAGTTAAGACGTCGTGCTCACGGCAGATGCGAACCAGCGCCGGTAAATCAGGAAACTCCATGGTGACCGAACCAGGCGCTTCAAGCCACACCAGCCTGGTTCTGCTGCTGAGTTTGCGGGCCAGGTCATGGGGATCCATCGCGTCAAAGTATTGATGCGTAATGCCCCAATTTGTAAGCTCCCCCTCTGCCAGCGCCTTGTTCGGTCCATAGGCGTTGTCGGGGATAAGAATTTCATCACCGGACTGCAATAGCGCCATTGAGACGTTGGCAATGGCTGCCAACCCACTGGGTACGAGCACACAAAAACGACCGCCTTCGAGTTCGCACAGGCGCTCTTCCAGCAAGTAGGTCGTAGGTGTTCCGTGAAGACCGTAGGTATAACCCGTTTTGTCTTTCCACTCCCTGCTGCGCATGGCTGCCACACTGGGGAAAATAACGGTGGAGGCTTTGCAAATGCCTGCTTGGGGCGCTACAAATCCTGCGGGAGGCTCATAAGGGTGGTGAATCAGCCGGGTTGGAAGATCACGCATAGCTCAGACGCCTTGTTGCGGCCTCAAATCTGCCACTTGGCAAGCAACTGCTCCGGGCGAAGCCGGTCGTAGCTCTCAAAGGGCTGATGAATCCAGGGGTTGGTCTTGAGAAACTCGACCGAATAATCAGGGGTAAAGCTCGACATAGCCTTGGTCCAGATCACTGCACTGCGAAGTTCGGTAATACCGGGATAGCCATTGCGCAGCATGTCCACGACGGAGTCCAGCGTCTGACCGGAGTCGGCGAGGTCATCAACCAGCAAAACCTTCCCGGCAATTTCGCCCTGAGGTGTGGTGATGAACTTGGCAATATCCAGATGACCCTGGGTTCTGCCAGAGTCGGCACGGTAAGAACTGGTGGACATGATGGCTAGCGGTTTCTCCAGCACCCGGGAAAGAATGTCACCCGGGCGCATGCCGCCACGTGCCAAGCACAAGATGGTGTCAAACTGCCAGCCTGACTGGTAGACCTTGATGGCCAGTTTTTCAATCAGGTTGTGGTACTCGTCATAACTCACATACAGGTGCTTACCGTCTTCTGTCAACATTCATGAGCTCCAGTTTTTGTTGCATGAGGGATCAATTGGATTTATTCGGCAATAAAAGGATGCCGCATCATGATGGTGTGGTCACGATCCGGACTGGTAGAAATAATATGAATCGGGACACCTGTGGCGTGTTCAATTCTTTGCAGGTAGAGCCTGGCATTAACCGGTAGCTTGTCATACTGGGTGACACCCACCGTGCTTTCGGTCCATCCGGGCATGGTCTCGTAAATCGGTTTGCAACGGGAAATGTCGTCCGCACCCATGGGCAAAATATCAACCACCTCGCCATCGAGCTCATAGCCGGTGCAAATCAACAATTCTTTGAGTCCGTCGAGCACATCAAGCTTGGTCAGGCACAAGCCGGTCAGTCCATTGACCTGAGCCGACCTTTTGAGCAAGGCCGCATCGAACCAGCCGCAGCGGCGTGATCGCCCCGTGGTGACGCCCTTTTCAGCGCCAACCGTGCTCATATGGTAGCCGGGTGTATCCGGTTTTTCCCAATCGAGTTCAGTTGGGAAAGGCCCGCCACCCACACGCGTGCAGTAGGCCTTGGTGATACCCAGGATGTAATGCAGCATGCCCGGACCCACACCTGAGCCGGCTGAGGCGTTACCAGCAACGCAGTTGCTGGAGGTCACATAGGGGTAGGTCCCGTGGTCAACATCGAGCAGCGTACCCTGTGCGCCCTCGAAAAGAAGGTTTTCACCATGCAGGTGGGCCTCATTGAGCTCACGCGATACATCCGCCATCATGGGCTTTAAAAGCTGGGCGTGCTGCATCGCCTCGTCATAGACCGCATCAAACTGGACTTCACCCTCCTTGAGGTAGGGCTGCAGAGCAACTCCGAATGAAAAGCTGCGGGAGTTCAGAAAGGTCGTCAGCACATGGTTGTGCAATGTCAATAACTCGCGCAGCTTGGTCGCAAAACGTTCGGGATGCTTCAGGTCTTGGACACGCAGGGCGCGGCGGGCGATTTTGTCTTCGTAGGCCGGACCAATACCTCGCCCGGTCGTGCCGATTTTTTCGGTACCACCATGCTCACGGGCAGCCTCGCGAGCAACGTCGAGCGCTGTGTGAAAAGGCAGAATAAGAGGACATGCCTCACTGATCCGCAGGCGGGATCGAACCTCTATACCGGCTCTCTCGAGACCTTGGATCTCTTCAAACAATTTCGCTGCCGACAACACCACCCCGTTGCCGATGTAACACTTGACGCCCGAACGCATGATTCCGCTGGGAATCAAATGAAGCGCAGTCTTCACACCGTTGATCACCAGAGTGTGACCCGCATTGTGCCCACCCTGAAAGCGAACCACCCCTTGGGCGCTTTCCGTCAGCCAGTCCACCAGTTTGCCTTTGCCCTCGTCGCCCCATTGGGTTCCGACAACGACAACATTTCTACCTTGGGTTGTTTTCATTTACAAACTCTCAGATGACTTTAACGATCCATTGACCAGCAACCTCGACAAGCTCACGGTCACATTGGAATTCTTCAATTTCAGGGTCATGTCCGGGAAGAACACACACCACGGTCTCACCGCGTTTTCTCAGGGATGACAGGGCTTGAGTCCACTGTGGTGATTCATTCCAGAAGGCACGAATCGCCGAATGCAGTGGCCTGGGTTCAACCACACTCACGAGGGTCTTGATATCCAGGCTAAACCCCACCGCAGGACGTTTGCGGCCAAAAACAGCTCCCACCTCGTCATATCTCCCGCCGCGCACCAGCGGACCGGTAGCACCCGTGGCGTAAATCGAAAATCGAATTCCGGTGTAGTAGTCGTAGCTGCCCAGGTCGCTCAAATCAAAGCTGACTTGCGCAGAACCCATATGTTCTGCCAACCACTTTAAATTTGATAGCGCCTGATCTATTGCAGGCAGGGGCTCGAGCACTTTTTTAACCTCATCGAGCACCTTGATGTCACCATACAGCTGAGGCAATGCAAGCAATCCCTCGCGACTAGCCTGAGGAAATCCACGTGTCAAGTGGGCTATTTCGTGCGTGTCCTTGGATGCCAATGCTGCATGCAACATGGTCAAGACCTCAGGTGAAGTAGAAACACCCTGCAGGAGCGACTTGATAACCCGTACATCAGCCAAATCAACCCGCGGGTCATTCAAATTCGCACAAGCTAGGCAATCCAGAGCCAGCAACAACACTTCTCGCTCGGCTTCAGGTCCTTCGTGGCCATAAATTTCAGCCCCGAACTGCAAGGGCTCGCGCGAAGCATGGGGTCCCTCAGGTCGGGTGTGCAAAACCGGACCGCAATAGCTAAGCCGGGTCACACCCTGGCGATTGAGCAGATGCGCATCAATACGGGCCACTTGCGGTGTGCTATCGGCCCGAACACCCATGGTTCTCCCGGTGAGTTGATCCACCAGTTTGAAGGTTTGCAAATCAAGTGCCTTGCCCGTACCGGTCAGCAGCGACTCCAGGTGTTCGAGCAGCGGCGGCATGACCAACTCAAAGCCATAGCATCGTGCCATGTCCAGCAAATCGCGGCGTAATTCTTCGATGTGGCGTGCCCCTGAGGGCAGCACATCGGCAATGTGATCCGGAAGGACCCAAGCAGACATGAGTGAATGAATGATTAAAAAGTAAGGATTTTAGCGGCTTGGCTCTGTGGACAAGACGCAGTGACCTGTCAAAGTTGAAGCCACCAGAACCAGGCCAGTCCCGCCACGATGCTGCAAAAAGCAAAGAAACGGATCTGCCCATCATTCATTTTCATAATTTGTGCAAACGTGTTGCGCCAACCCGATGGGGAGATAAAGGGGTAAAGCCCCTCAATCACCAACACCAAGGCAAGCGCCAACCAAAGAGCGTCGCTGTCGACCACTTAGTTCTTGGCAGCCGCGGGGGCAGCAGTTCCGCGGAAAGCCTTGAAAAACTCAGAGGAAGACGGGTCAAGCACCATGACATCGCTTTTCTTCGCAAAGCTGGCCTTGTAGGCATCCAGGCTTCGGTAAAACTGGGCGAACTGTGGATCACGTCCAAATGCATCTGCGTAAATGCGCGCGGCTTCTGCGTCTCCCTCACCCTTGGTTTTCTGGGCGTCCCGGTAGGCATTGGCCACGGTGACTTCGCGCTGGCGGTCGGCATCTGCGCGAATCTTTTCGCCTTCTGCCGCTCCGGTCGAGCGCAGTTCATTGGCAACGCGTTTGCGCTCGGCTTCCATACGCCGATAGACCGACTCAGTGATGGCATCAACATAGTCAGCCCGGGTAATTCGAACGTCAACCACGTCTACGCCCCAGGGCTTGGCACCACGAACTTTTTCAAGCACTTCGGCCTTGACGTCAGCGCTCAGCTGTTCACGCTTGACAGAGAGTATTTCTTTGACGGTACGCTTGTTAATCTCTTCCTGAAAGGCGTTGCGCACCACCCGATTGAGCTGACTGGCACCGGCCGCCTCATCCAGACCCACATTTCGGATGTACTGCGTAGGTTCGGAAATCCTCCAGCGGACATACCAGTCGACCACTACACGCTGCTTTTCCGCCGTGAGCATGGGCTCTGTGTCGGTGCTGTCAAGCGTCAGCAAGCGCTTGTCGATGTAGCTCACATTCTGGAAAGGCGGGGGCAGTTTGAAGTTCAGTCCGGGCTCGGTGATGACCTCCTTGATCTGACCCAAGGCATAAACCACGCCAAACTGACGCTGATCAACCACAAAAAGAGTGGAGCTGATGAGCGCCAGCAACAGCAGCAACGATGAAAAAATGATTCCAATTCGGTTCATGTTGGTCTCCTAACGGGAATCACGGTCACGCGTGCGGGAAGCATCCCGTGCCCTGATGTCATTGGATTGGGGGATTGGTGGCGCAGCGACCGCCGGGGCAGCGCTTGCAGGAGGGGCAATGCCGGCAGCTTCAGCAGCCGTCATTTGCATGATTCGATCCAGCGGTAAGTAAAGCATGTTGCTGCCTTGACGGGACTCCACCAGAACCTTGGTCACATTGGTGTAAATTTGTTGCATGGTGTCGAGATACATGCGGTCACGGGTGACCTGCGGCGCTTTTTGATACTCCGCCAAGACGGACTTGAAACGCTGGGAATCGCCCTGGGCCTGTGAAACGATCCGTGATTTGTAGGCCTCCGACTCTTCCTTGAGACGGGATGCAGAGCCGATAGCGCGCGGAATCACATCGTTGGCATAGGCCTGGGCTTCGTTTTTGGCGCGCTCACGCTCCTGACCTGCCTTGAGCACATCATCAAAAGCGGATTGAACCTGCTCCGGCGGCCTTACACCCCCTTGTTGCAGGTTAATGCCGACCACTTCAATTCCAACCTTGTAGCGGTCGAGAATATCTTGCATCAAGGTCCGGACCCGTGGGGCAATCTGATCACGCTCTTCGGACAAAGCCGAATCCATGCGCATTTTTCCAACCACCTCACGCACAGCGGTTTCAGCCGCGAGCACAACCGCCTCGCCAGGGTTTTTGCTTTCGAAAAGGAAAGCCCGGGCATCACTGAGCCGGTATTGAACAGCAAACTTGATTTCAACAATATTTTCATCTTCAGTCAGCATGGCTGATTCGCGCAGACCGGTGGCCTTGATCACCGTATCGCGCCCGACGTCAACGGAGCGAATTTGGGTGACAAATATCAACTCGTGACGCTGAATGGGGTAAGGCAAACGCCAATTGAAGCCCGCACCAGCCGTTGAGTTGTACTTGCCAAATTGTGTGATGACAGCTTGCTGTCCCTCTTGCACTATGAAAAATCCCGTGCCCAGCCAGACCAGCACCGCAACTGCAGCAATGAGGCCGGCTCCAATACCAGCGCTTTTCATGTCCGGCTGAAAGCCACCGCCGCCAGAACCATTGCCCCGACCGCCCCGGCCCCCACTACCGCCACCGTTACCACCAAAAAGGTTTCCAAGTTTGCGGTTGAGGTCTTTCCAGAGCTCATCAAGGTCGGGGGGACCGCCCTGGGCACCACCGGGACGACGGCCGCCAGCATGTGGCTGGTTACTCGGGTTGGGTGGATTTGGCGGGGACTCCTGCTCGGGGCGAGGGGAATCCGGTTTGTCAGCGCCAGTTGACTTGTCATCACCTCGACCCCAGCGCGGGTCATTAAGGCTAAACATGCCGCGGACACGCCTGAACAACTGAATCAATTTCAAGGCCGGGGTTGGAGGGTACATTGTGGAGTCTCTCGATCTTAAACAAGTTGGATTGTGCCAAATCAGGGAAGCAAATCCAAAAGCGGTTTGTATGGGTCTGCGGTTAGGGAGGGTATTGCAATAGCATTGACACGTTCGGATAGCAAACGCCTGAGTGCTGGCAGACCTTCACTGGTTTTCGCGCTTACAAAAATCCGGGGGGTAAGCTCGCCATCAAGCTCAAAAAGATCCTCCATCTTCACGGGGAAACGGGATGGATCGACGGCATCAAGCTTGTTAAAGACCAGAATTTGAGGCACCTTTGAAGCGCCAATTTCACCGAGCACGCCCATGACCTGCTTTATCTGATCGACGAAATCGGGGTTTGAGGCGTCCACCACATGGATTAGCAGATCGGCATCAACTGCTTCCTGCAAGGTCGCCTCGAAAGCATCAATCAAACCATGCGGCAAATCACGAATAAAACCAACGGTATCCGACAGGGAAACAGTTCGCCCTGTTTCACCAAGATAGAGTTGCCGTGTGGTCGTATCCAGCGTGGCAAATAACTGGTCTGCAGCATAAACGCGGGCCTTCACCAGCGAATTGAACAAGGTCGATTTACCTGCATTGGTGTAACCCACCAGGGAGATGTTAAAGGCGTTGTGCCTTTCCCTTTGGCGACGCTGGGTCTTGCGTTGGCGCTTGACTTTATGTAACCGTTCTTTGATCTTTTTGATGGACTCCGCGATCATTCTTCGATCGAGCTCGATTTGCTTCTCTCCTGGGCCGCCACGCACCCCTGCCCCACCGGTCTGACGCTCCAGATGGGACCAGCGACGTACCAAGCGGGTGCTGAGGTATTCAAGCTTGGCCAATTCAACTTGCATTTTCCCCTCGTGACTGCGAGCGCGCTGGGCAAAAATCTCCAGTATCAGCAGGGTTCGGTCATTGACCGGCAACTCAAGGTGCCGCTCGAGATTACGCTGTTGCGCCGGACTAAGGCTTTGGTCGAACAACACTTCAACGGCTCCGTACTGAGCAGCCAGGAGCTTGATTTCATCGGCCTTGCCGCTACCTACGAACAGCGCGGCATCTGGGGCTTTTCGGTTGCAGGTGATACGCGCAACCGGCTGGAGCCCAGCTGTAGCTGCGAGCAAACCCAGCTCTTCAAGCTCTGAATCGAAGTGAACTCTTCCTAAATCTACCCCGACCAGCAGGGTTGGGATAAGGGCTTTTTCAGACAAGCTCAGGCAGCTAAGGCTGGCTCATCCCCGGTCGATGAAAAGTTAACTGCACGACCCGGTACGATGGTGGAAATGGCGTGCTTGTAAACCATCTGGGTCACTGTGTTTCTGAGCAACACAACATATTGATCAAAAGACTCAATCTGGCCTTGCAACTTGATTCCATTGACGAGGTAAATAGAAACCGGCACATGCTCGCGACGGAGAATGTTGAGAAAGGGATCCTGCAAAAGTTGGCCTTTATTGTTCACGATATGGTCCGTGTTTAGTAGTTGCGATGCTCACACATTACCACAGCAGACTTTCCATAAACTATCTGTGGGTTTATGCGCTGTGAGGTGATGTGTATTGAAGCCGACGCGA
>JBILKC010000060.1:0-11211 GCA_044376885.1 Hylemonella sp.
ATCCAATGATCTGTTCTTCCGTAAATCGCTTCTTCATAGTCCAATTTCCTCTCAGGGGTTATTGGACTCCAGATCGTCATGTGGCTATTTCAGGGAGGCAGCGCAATTTGGTGCAGGTAAGTTCTTGGGCTGATGGTATTCAAAGAGTTGATCGCTGGTAAAGCAAAGCCCTATCGAAATCGCGTGTAAGTCAAGGCAAAGCCACCCATTGAGTCCTCATCTCATTGGGTTGCGCCGCTGAGCGACCCATCTTTGGATGGGTGTTCAGACTAACAGTCTTTTGGCAGCCCAGGCCTGCAAAGACGGTAAAAGTATTGCTTCGGTAGACCCTGGTCTACAACAGACCGAGGTCGTGCGCTTTGGCTCCTGGAAAGACGCTGTCAAGTTGGGCTGTGCTCAAGCCATACTGCCGCTGCAGCAGCCCGCCAAGCACTGCACGATACTCGTTGAGTACGGGTAAGTCACGGTTCTGAAACAGCGTGGCCTGCTCCAGCCGGACCTGTTCACCTGCAATCTGATTACCTCGCACACTGCCACCCATGATCCAGAACACCGTGCCGTTACCGTGGTCGGTGCCGCGGTTGCCGTTTTGGCGGAAGGTCCGGCCAAACTCGCTAATCACCACCACGGTGGTATCGCGCCAGGCAGATCCCATCTCATGTGCATAGGCGGCCAGCCCCAAGCCGAGTTCGCCAAACCTGCTCGCAAGGTAGCCTGCAGAAGCACCCTGGTTCACATGCGTGTCCCAGCCCCCTACATCGACAAAGCCCAGGTTGAATTTGTCCTTCATCAGCTTTGCGATACGCCGCGCTTCAAGCTCGAAGCCTTTGGCAGTGATTGCATTGCGGTTTGCTGCGTCCATTTCTGCAGTCATTTCGCGTACCACTTCGTCGCGTACGCTAAAGCCACCTGCGACCAGACTGCCCATAGCAGTGCTTTGGTACATCGCTGCAATGATGCTGCTTTGTCGCGCATCTACTGAGGGTTTCGCCAGTGAACGCAAAGACATATTAGGCACTTTGACGCCGCCTTGCATGGCCAGCGGGAGCTGGTCGGTAAAGGACATCGGCGTACTGCTATTGAGCACACCCGCCAGCCGGTTCATAAATCCCGAGCCATAATTCTTGCGCCCATCGAGCGCCTGGCCCATCTCGATGCTGTCTTGGGTTTCGAAATGGCTGCGCGACAAATCATGGGTTCCCGCGAACGGCACAAAGGCTAATTCTCCAGTTTTGTACAGCGGATACAGTGAATCTCGCAGCGCAGGGTGCAGGCCCCAATCAGTGGTCAGGGGCAGCGCCGCACTTAGATCGGCAGATGGTTTTGGAATCGCGATATCGGGCCGCGAGTTGTAGTAAAAACTGCTGGATACCGGCGCCAGCAGGCTGCATGCATCATAGCCACCGCGCAAAAAAACCACTAGGAATCGGGACAGGCTCCCGGAGGCGGCCAGCAAGCAGGTGCTGGCACCCAAGCCAATAGCAGAGAGAGATATGAGGGCTTGGCGGCGTTGCATGGTGGTATCTCCAACTCCTAGGGCTAGCGGCGCATCATTTCGGGGGACGATAGCAAGAAAGCATTCCACTCCTGAGGTGAAGTGGCTTGATCCAGCGCCTTACGGGTTGCCGGGTCCAAGGTTTTGATAATGGACTCGTAGAACAGCGCATTAGCCAGTTGGGGGAATGCAGGCCGCTCTTGTGGTTGGGGTCCCTCGGTACGGAACAAGCCAGCGCTGCCAGAGCCAATCGCTTTGGCCACTTCGAAACGGGTGGTCAGTTGCCCGGGGCTGGTCCATGCAGCGGATTGCAAAGAGTAGCCGTCCGGTGTGGCCCGACCATAAAGGGGTTGGCCCATACGGCCTATCCAGTTCAACATAGGCCCAACATTGAGCACTGGTTTGTCGCCATAAGCTAGGCGCACTGCGGACACCACATAGCGAATAGGGTCCTTGAATTTAGAGTTGTCGGTATTTGTAAATTCGGGTGAGTTAAACAACACCTCAAGCGTACGGGCGATATCACCGTCGCTGCGCTCAAAAGTTTGAGCCATGACCTGCACCAAACGCGCAGGGGGCTCGTCTACCAGCCAATACGTCGCTAACTTTTTGCTGACAAAACTGGCGGTGGAGGGCCTTCGGACCAGGCGATCAAGCGCCTCTTCCAGTTCTCCCAGGCCACGGTTGCGAATAGGCTGGCCGAGCAATTCTTTGTCGCCAAAATCGTGACGCGAGGGGTTGAATTCAAACAGACCCCGGCGCACATAGTAGCCCTGAAGGTTTTTTGCTTGACCCGGGTTGCTAGTGCCCAGGTTGACGCCGACACCGGTGAGTACCCGGGCCAGCTCTTGCACATCGCGTTGGCTGTACCCGCCGTTCACACCTAGGGTGTGCAACTCCATCAGTTCACGGGCAAAATTTTCATTGATCCGCCCCGCCGCATTTTGTTCATTGTCCAAATAACGCAGCATCGCAGGGTGCATAACCACTGCGCCCAAAAGATCCCGGAATTTACCAAGTGCATGGGGACGAATCGCGGAGTTCTCGTAGTCACCTACCATTGCACGCAAATTGCTTTTTCCCTGGAAAACGTTGAAATGGTTGAACCAAAACCAAGTCATTTGTTCCTGTACTTGGTGAGGGGAATACAAAGCCCGCAGCAAATGGCGAGTTGCCGCTTCCCGTGCCAAGCGGTTCATTTCCGCCTGATATGCCTGCTGAGCAACCTTTTTTGCGCTGTCGTCGCTAATCGCATCGGCATCTTTGCGCCGTTGCTCCATGTCCTGAACAAGGTCGATCAATGGACGCTTTGAGATGGTCATGTTGTCCAGAGTGCTTTGAACCTCTGGGGATAAACCACTGGTAGAGTCCGGCCTCAACTGCCTAGCCAAATAGGCCGAGGTGCCCATGGATTGCAGCCGTTCTACCGAACTGGACGTTGCACCCCAGGTTAAACGGTTTGTCTGGGTGTAAGCGTTTCGGCTGGAGGGTGAATTAGGCGAGCTCGCTACCGGCAGGGTAGTGCAGCCTTGTAGGATTACTGTCAATAAGAGAAGAGCCCGCCAGCCCGTAGTCAAACCAACGACTGCAGGCATCTCACTTTCAACCGATAGCATCAAAGTCTTTATCATTGAGGTGACACTTCGTGTAATCGGGGTAGGTGTCCCTTAGCATTCACGAGTAATGCGCCGGCTACCAAACTGGTTCAGGCGCAAATCGCAGCCCGTCCGAACTCCATTGCATCATACGCTCAAGTCGTGGGTCAGGACAAACCTAAGACTGGTGCGAAACCACCCATCACGGCCACCGTAACAGTTGGACGTTACCCCCTTCTTCCTCGATAGCCAAAAAGAAGTACCAGCGCAATCGCGATGATGACTAAGTCCATGATTTCGTTCCTTTTAAAACATACAAATATGGTGTGACATCCCCTTCATCCGGAAACGAAGGGGATGACCTCACAGTACATTTAAAGTTAAATCGCTTTGAATAACGTTGTGCGGATGTAGGCACAAACGCCCATGGCTCTGGTTTAAGAATGTGCTTTCGCAGCTTCATTGTGTGCGACGCGCGAATTTTTGATAACTTCTTTGGCATCGCCATATCCATGTTGGATATGGCCTTCTACCTGAAGCTTGATCCCTTTGGCTTCCTGTGACTTGCTGCCCACCAGCTTGCCTGTTGCTTCCTGTACCTTGCCTGCGATTTTTTTTGCCTGGCCCTTGACTTGATCTTTGTTCATGAGATTTCCTTAGAGTGAATTGGATGGATGCATTAACGAGCCCAGTTCGGGCTCCACTTGACATTACCCATGGACAGGCATTTGTTCTGTGCGCTGTCCCACCGTGGGTTACTACAACCTGACTAAAGTGCGTTGAGTACGACTGGGCTGGACCCGCCAAGTAACGACATGACCCTCAGTTCAATACCGCAGCCCTTGATACGTGGCAGGGTTCGTTTCTGTTAGTTTTTCTAAATGAGTAACTACTGAATTACACGTGGCAAATCAACATGTCCTGCATCAATTGCCAGATTTCCCGCCCCATTTCTGCTACCAGCCGTTAAACAGTCTCAGACCGGGGCAGTAAGCGCTCGTACTCAGCCTTGACCACTTGGTAGCATTCGCAACTGCGCTTTTCAACGCCAGGGCGGTCGGATACGGTAATACACCCCTTGGCGTAACTGATCAGACCTTCCTCTTGCAACTTATCCGCGCCATTCCGCATTTTTTTGCTGCTAGTCCCGAGCATATTGGCGATCAATTGTTTGGTCATGGTGAGCTTGTTTCCTTCATAACGATCAAGCGTCAGCAGCAACCAGCGGCAAAGTTGCTGGTCGAGGCTATGGTGCTTGTTACAAGCTGCGCTTTGCGTCATCTGGGTGATCAGGGCCTGGGTGTAGCGTAAAAACAGATGCAGCACAGGCTTGGAATTTTCGAACGCATGCTGCACCAGCTCCGCACGCATGCGGTAGCCTTTGCCGCCGTTTTGTACCAAGGCACGGCTTGGGGTGGAGCCGCCGCCCATGAACAGTGAAATGCCCACCAAGCCGTCATTACCTACGACCGCGATCTCTGCCGAGTCGCCGTCGTCCATGACGTAGAGCAGCGAGACAACTGCCGTAGTTGGGAAATAAACGTGGCCGAGCGTAGTACCCGCTTCATAGAGTACTTGTCCCAAAGGCATGTCTACGGCTTCAAGTTGGGGCAACCAGCGCTGCAGGGTCGCCTTTGGAAGGGTAGCAAGCAAATAATTTTTTCTAACACTTGTGAGTTTGTCCATACCTCCCTTATACGCACTAGGCGTGGACAAGGTCTGTGCGCCGACGAACATAAAAATGGTCAGAACGCGTTTCGAAGACCGCTTGCGTAACTTTCCACGGATACGATTAGACGTACCTCAAAAGACCTTAGAAACGACCTGTCGGCGATA
This sequence comes from Hylemonella sp., assembly GCA_044376885.1. Classification (GTDB taxonomy): domain Bacteria; phylum Pseudomonadota; class Gammaproteobacteria; order Burkholderiales; family Burkholderiaceae_C; genus JBEIGE01. The sequence continues at coordinate 4,927 of JBILKC010000060.1, forward strand.
CTTCTGGCGGCGAATAAACCAATCATTCCGCTTTGATATTGAGTTGTTTGATCAACTTTGCCTTTTCATCAAAGTCTGCCCGCAAACGCTTGTCAAAATCCCGGCGACCCAGGAACGCTACGCGCTGGCTCAAACGTGCGGCAGAAGCCCGGAATCCTTCCGAGGCAGTCACTTCGGCACAGGTTTTCTCCAGTATCGCCATCACGGGCTCAGGTGTCCCCCTCGGTGCGAACATTCCATTCAGACCCGGCACGCCCGCCGCAAAGCCAAGTTCAACCATGGTCGGCACATCAGGGTAAGCAATATGGCGCTGTTCAGCAAACACTGCCAACGGGCGAACGCCCTTACCCACCATTCCGGAAATTGAAGCAGAGGCGAAATTTATTTCGTTACCAATAAGTTGTGGTAACAGCTGTGGCTCACCCCTGAACGGCACGTGTGTTGCTTCAAGACCTGCAGCAGCCAACCAGGCCGAGGCTGACAGGTGAGGGACCGAGCCGACACCCGTGGTACCCCAACTCAACTTGCCGGGCTGTGCCCGCCCTGCGGCAATAAGTTCCTGAAAGGTTTTGTACGGTGAAGATGGCCCAACAAACAGCGCCATCACATTTTCAAAACTCTGGCAAACCGGAATAAAAGAGTCATAGGAATAAGTAACGCTCTTGAGAATATGCGGTGCGATTGTCAGCGGTGTGTTGGGCGAAATTGCAACTGTGTAACCATCGGGTTTAGCTGCCGCCAAAGCAGAAAAACCAATCGTGGCAGCAGCACCTTCGCGGTTGATGATCGGGAAAGCCTGGCCCGTAACCTTTGAAAACTCAGACGCCAAAGCACGTGCCATTAGATCTACGCCGTGCCCCGCCTGGAATGGCACGATAACGCTCACCGCACGCGATGGATAGGCATCTTGTGAAAACGCGGTAAGCGCGGACAGGACAATACAGGTAGTGAAGAATGAGCTTACGATACGACGCATAAGAATTTTCCAAAATTGAAGTTGACGATAAGGTTGTAGTTCAGCAAAAAATTCATCCTTGGTAAGTCCGGCAACAGAAATTCATGCTGCCTGTGGATTTGATATCAGGGTCCACCTTGCTGATAGCAAGCGTACCAGCAGTAATATAGACTGCAGGAATTCTGTACGAAACTTTTTTAATATTTTTTTTCGAAGCCCTTAGCATCCATCTGGGCGCGGTGACATTACTTGAAAAGTTAACCACCACCGACAGAAAAAATCCATGGCCTTTTTGAAACGGAAGATATCCTTAGTTAAATACAGGTCGTCAATGCCTGCGCTGAAGCTGCAGCAACAGCTGTCATGTCAGAGCTTTGCCGTCCATGAAGCTGCTAAGTTATCCGATTGCTTTCAATCCAGTGGCCCCTGGAATCAACCGCAAAACACTCGATTGATTGGCTTGGTAAAGCGAGACCATCTTCGATGCAACATCCTGCCTTAAGCGTTCCTGAGCAAATGTTGTCGACTCTTTAGCGTAATTGGTATCCGTTTTCTGGCTCTTTGCAGATGCTAAGCTTTCATAGGAAACCGAAAGATTCGCAGCTGCTGCCTCCAAGCCAGACTGTGAAGCACCGACCGCACCTTGCTGAGCACCAATATTCGAAATCGCCTGATCGATCGCACTGATAGCACCAGTGGCATTTGATGCTGTCGTGATGTCCAAGGAATTAACACCCAAACCTTGGGCAGACACGTTACCGCCTGAAATCTCAAACGTGTTGCCGGCATTTGGTCCGGTCTGAAGCGATGCACTGAAGCTGCCGTCTAGTAATTTCTGCCCGTTGAATTGCGTTTGAGATGCCACTTGATCCAAACTCTGGGAAAGCTGTGAAAACTCCTGCTGTATGGCTTGCCGGTCCCCTGGGGTGTTGGTTCCATTGGCTGACTGAACTGCCAACTCACGCATCCTTTGAAGGGTGTCGCTAACTTGTCCAAGAGCGCCGGAGGCTGTCTCGGAAAGCGCCAGTCCCATGCTGATATTGCTTTGAGCTTGCGCATTAGAGCCGAGTTGCGCCGACATCAGTGAAGATATCGCAAGGCCAGCGGGGTCATCTTGACTTGAGTTAAGTCTTTTGCCGGAACTCAACCGCGACATGACGCCGGACAAGGCGTTATTTGTCTGCGACAGGCTGGACAGGGCTGGATTGATGCTTCCCATCATGGGAGTACCTTTCATCATTTTAAATCATCATACTCTAGACTTTTGTGAAAGGAAAGCGAAATTCCTTTTCAATCTCAGAATGAAGGAATGACCGGCAGCAGCAGGCTGGACAGTTGTCCAGACCCGAAATGCAAGGTGACTTTGCCGCCAAAAATGCTGGGAGGGCGATCATCCGTATCGTCATGCACGAAAGGCCCGCAACCGCGCATGGGATGCTTCATATTTGAGAGCGTCGCTGAAGGACCATCCCACTCGTAATCTTTACCACGCAAAGTCAGTGCAAGCGTGTAACCTTTGGGTACGACGATGCAGGTAGGCCAGATCTCGACATCGAGCTCCACCACTTTGCCTGGTTCGAGCGGTTCTTTCTCATCGTGGATGTGAAAAGGCCTGTAGGGAAGTGAACGCGCAGTGTCCATCTTGCGATGCGAGGCACGTAGCCATCCCAGGCTGATCGGCGAATGCGGATCAAGCGCGCCCTGGAACACCACCTCTGTGCCTTGCGGGTCGAATACCCGCAAAACAGCAAAGACGTCCGCATCAACAGTTTCGGATGACAAGAAAATTTTCAGGGCTGATGGCCCTGTAATTTCAGTGTCTTGTGTCATGGGCGGGGTGCTGAAGGTCACGCCCTCCCCCGTGGCATCGAATGTCACCGCGCCTTCGACGTTTACTGGCGTTATTGACAGCTGCATGCCGTTTGGATCGAGGTAAAAATGGGTCCACTGGGTCCGAGCCAACGGCCACTCGGTCTCATGGCGCTCAACAAATTTCTCACCAGGGTGGCGAATCTGTAAGCGGATGCGGGGCTCTTTGTCCCAGCCGTTATCCGCGCCCTTGAGGAAAAAGTCGAAAAACTTCTTCTGCATGGACACGCCGTAATCGGTGTAAAAAGGCGCCCAGTGTGAGCCGCCATGCATCTCAAGCCACTTTTGGGTAGATGCCGCTCCAACATACCCCTCCAAGTTGCCACGCAAGTGCAAACCATGTCCGCCCCAGTTGCCTGCTGAAAGTAACGGAACTTTGACGCGAGTCAGATCGGCAGAACGTTCACGGTAATAGGGGCCATCCAGCTCATGGGCCAACAATTGCTGAGCCATGTTCTCACGGTTATCAACCAATTGCTGGACAGTCAAGGTATCGGGACCACAAGCCCATTCACCGGTAATCGGACTCTTGCGACCATTTTCGCCCACACCATGCTGAACGGTCTTGACCTGCATATCCTGCCAATTCTTGCGGAACGTGCACAGGATGCCTCCATGGCGGTTCCCGTCACGGTAATTGTCGTGCCAGCCTTCCCAAACGCAAATTGCGGCGAGGTGTGGCGGCTGCATAGCCGCAGCGCGCCACTCATTCGCGGCGTAGTATGAGATGCCATTCAATCCCACCTTGCCGCTAGACCAAGGCTGGTGAGCCGCCCATTCGATGCAGTCGTGATAGTCCTTTTGTTCGCGGTCATTGTTGTGGCAGAGATATCCCGGCGAACGCCCAGCACCGCGTGAGTCGACTCGCAGGCAGACATAGCCGTCAGGTACCCACTTCTCGGGATCAACCACCTCCCAGTTCGCATACAAATTACTGGTGCCTGAAACCGCATCGGGGTTTTCGCGGCACATGATGTCCCAAGCGGTCTTGTATCCCTCTTGAAACGCCACCCCCTTGCCATAAGGCCCGTAGCTCATGATCACGGGGTAATGTCCATCTGCGATGGGTCTAAATACATCTGCACGCAACACGATGCCATCGTCCATCGCGATCGGCACATCCCAGTCAATACGCATCCCGTCTCGAACTTCGCTTTTGTATTTCATTTTGAAGTGGACTCTCTATTCAGGTTTGATGTTGGCAGACTTGCCTACATTGGCCCACAGCTGCATCTCTGCACGGACACGTGAACCAAACTCTTCGGGTAATTGACCTCCAGTTTCTGCTCCGATATCAATGAAGCGCTTCTGAATATCCGGGTCTTTGAGAACCGTAGCAATGTCACGCTGGATTTTCAAAATCAGCTCTTTTGGGGTGCCTTTGGGTGCAAAAAGCCCAAACCAGGAAACTGCTTCATAGCCCGGAACATCAGATGCAATCAAGGGTGCATCCGGGAATAAGGGGTTCGGCTTTGTGGAGGCAACGCCCAGAATACGCACCCGACCCGACTTCACTTGGCCTTGAACTGAACTCACCGCGGCAATGCCTATGGGCACATGACCACCAGCCAAATCGGTCATCAGTGGGCCGGCACCTTTGTAGGGCACGCTTTGCATGTCAGTCTTTGCGAGCATGTTATACAGGTGACCTGCAAATGCAGCACTTGAATCCGAGGTTCCGAATGCCACCGAGCCAGGCTTGGCGCGCAGCGTTTCAGTAAGTTCTTTGATGCTTCTGACAGGGAAGTTGATCGCCGCCACCATTGCAAACGGTGATGACGAAACAATGGTTATGGGTTGCAAATCAATCAGTGAGTCGTAAGGCAACTTGACGTACATGCTCGGGTTAACCACGAAGGCCGTCGAGGTCAGCAACAAGGTGTAGCCATCTCCCGGGCTCTTGGCAACTAAATCGGTACCAATAATCGTGTTCGCGCCGGGTTTGGTTTCGATAATGACCGGCTGACCCCATAGCGCTGCGAGCTTTTCATTGATGATTCGTGCATTGGCATCCGTGCTGCCGCCTGCTGCAAAGGGAATGACAATTCGAACAGGTTTGTTTGGAAATCCCTGAGCGAATGAGATCGTATGGGCCACCGCACTCGACAATCCAACCATCAAACTCAGCGCAACTCGCGCAATGACTCTATTCATGTTCATTCCTCATGTGTGGACCCATCTTTGGTAAGGGTCCGTGAAAAAAGGGGGGGGAGGGAAATCGCAGGAGCTGCGATATGTTGATGCTGATTTTTTGCACATCTTCATTTTGTAATGAAGGCAGATTATCGTCGTGAAAAAGATAACAACTACAGTGAAAACCCTTGGCCTGATTGGATTAACACTCATGCGGAAGAAGGCGGGAAGCGGTTCCAATGGGATAGCAAGAAAAACCAAAATTAAAGTGCCAGAACCTTTACGAGGTGGTCTCTTGCCCAAGGCACCGCTGATTAGTTCATAGCGGCATTCCTAAGCGCCAGATGCTTGGTGGTGCGGCCTGCCATGCGTTTGCGCCACATGCGAAAGGACTAGGCCTTCATCGTTTTCCGCATGAGCGTCACCACAGCAGATTCATTCAGTCCGAACTGCGCCTCAATGGCTTCAAAGGCGGTTCGATCGTCCCAAGCCATTTCTACCACGCGTGAGATGTCGCCTGAGCTGAGCGCAGTAAATTTTTGGTACCTAAGTGTTGGCACGCTGCTTCGTCCAGCAAGGCAGGTTCAAAACATGGTGCGCTCTCCAACCTGGGCTGGCAAGACTTCAGCTCAGAACCTGGTCATCTTTAGCCTTTTTTAGCCCAAGCGCTGCACCACCCCTTACCAGCGACTTGTTTGCCGGCAAATAGCGGGCAGCCACCGGCAGCATCGCTTGCCTTACCCTGGAACAACGCACAGTTGGTGCAGATCTGACCTGCGGCGTACTTGGGGAATTTAGCCTTGTCAACCTTGCTGGCGTCAGCTTTATAGCCCAGCGCAACGGCTTGGGCGTCAGTTTCGGCCAAGGCGGCTTGAGCTTGGGCCGTAAGCGCAGCGGTCAGCGCGCTTGCGCCAACGACGGTTTGAATCACAAAAGTTCTACGATTAGAAGTGGTCATGGTGTTACTTGTATCAACATCGCCAACATAGGCTCTTAAAGTTTATGATCGTCCCGAGATTGATGTTCAATGAATAGCCAGAAACTCCTTTCTCAGAATAAGGTTAATTTAGGGTTGAAGGCTCAATCAAGTTGTTCTAAAACAGCCGTTTCTTTGAAGATACCAATGTCATGTTATTCGGGTGTTGAAGCAGACTCTGCTGCACAAGAGCCACTTAAATAAAAATTCCCATGAATTCTCTGCGTCATCAGTCGCTCCAGGTTCTTCTTGAACGCAATTCGGCGCAAAAAGCAAAGCGGGCACGCCTTTTGGACCTGACAGAAAAAATCGACCCCGATGCAGTGATTATCTGCCCAAAGGGCATTCCCGG
>JBILKC010000061.1:0-11210 GCA_044376885.1 Hylemonella sp.
GGCATGCAAACGCTGGATCAAAGCCTGACCGACCTGGTCAAACGCAATGTGATCAGCGCGGCTGAAGCACGCAGCAAGGCCAAAATTCCGGAGAACTTCCCCGGCTAATGGTTAAGTTAAATCCATATCCGCAAATCGCCCTTTTTTCAAGTCACCCTTTTCACTTCATTCAACCTTCAAACATGCCAAATATTTCAGCTAAAAACTATGCGCCAGTCCCATCCCAGAAAGTTGCCTTTATCGGCCTGGGTGTCATGGGTTATCCGATGGCAGGGCACCTGGCTCTGGCAGGCCACCAGGTCACTGTTTACAACCGCACTGCGGCCAAAGCCCAGGCCTGGTGTTCAGAGTTTTCCAGCACCCGTGCACCCCGGCAGTCCCCCACACCCGAGCTGGCCGTCCAGGATGCCGACTTTGTGTTCTCGTGTGTAGGCAATGACGATGACTTGCGCAGTGTGACCACCGGTTCGGGCGGCGGCTTTGCAGGGGTGAAGCCCGGTGCTGTGTGGGTTGACCACACCACCGCATCGGCAGATGTAGCGCGGGAAATTTCTGCCGTGGCCTTGGCTGCAGGCCTGCACTTTCTTGATGCACCTGTCTCTGGAGGTCAGGCCGGTGCGCAAAACGGCATCCTGACGGTGATGTGTGGCGGTGACGCTGCGGCTTTTGAAAGCGCAAAACCGGTGGCGATGGCCTTTTCGCGCGCTTTCACCCGCATGGGCGACAGCGGTGCCGGACAACTTGCCAAAATGGTCAACCAGATTTGTGTGGCGGGTGCTTCTCAGGGCCTGGCTGAAGGCATTGCGTTCGGCCAGCGGGCCGGTCTGGACATGAAGCAGGTTCTGGAGGTGATCGGACAAGGTGCTGCGCAGAGCTGGCAAATGGACAACCGGGGCCCCACCATGATCACCGATCAGTTTGATTTCGGTTTTGCAGTGGACTGGATGCGCAAAGACCTGGGTCTGGTGCTGCAAGAGGCCCGGAACAACGGGGCAAGGCTTCCCGTGACCGCGTTACTGGAACAGTTTCTGGGTGACCTGCAGCAAATGGGCGGCGGCCGCTGGGACTCTTCCAGCCTGATCCGACGCCTGAAATAAATCAGCTGGAGCGGCGCTGCGGTGCCGGGGTGTTGTTGGGCAGCAGGCGCTGCAACTCTTCTTCACTGATCATTTCAAACACCCGCACTACCTTGAGAACACCAGTGGTGCTGCGGGCGATGTCGGTTGCCCGATCCGCTTCGCGTTTGGAAACGCGCCCCATCAGGTAAGTGGTGCCGCGCTCGGTCACCACCTTGAAGGCACTGGCGTAGAGGTCTTGTGCGTCGACCAGGTTGGCCTTGACCCGCGCAGTCACAAGCGTGTCTGCAGACCGCTGGGACAGGGTGGTGTTGCCCATGACACCGAGCTCGTTGACGATGGATTTGACGTTCTCAACGCCAGAAATCAGCTGTTCAACCAGCTGCTTGTCCTGGGCGTTGGGCACCTCACCGGTCAGAAGAACTTGCCGGTTGTAGCTGGTGACATTCACGTGCGCACGGTCACCCAGGCTGTCGCGAATCCGGCTGTAGGCACGCAATTCAATGCCCTCATCTTCGAGCTGTGCGCCAGAGGTGCGGCGGTCGATGGCCACAAGGGTGCCACCCACTGCGGCACCGCCCACCATGAACGGAATGACTGGCGCACATGCGCTGAGCAGGACAACCAGGCCGGCAGTCAACGCCAAAGTGGAAAGCGGGCTCTTGTGTATCTTCATGGGTTGGGCTCCTGTTCGCCCAGAAGTTGGGCATCAACGGCATCACAGATGCAGTGCAGCGCCAGAATATGCACCTCCTGAATCCGGGCGGTACGTTCACTGGGAACGCAAATATGAACATCGGTATCGCGCAGGGCGTGCGTCATTTTTCCGCCACCCCGGCCCGTCAGACCAACGACCACCATTTCGCGCTCATGGGCGGCCTCAATGGCGGCCAATACATTGCCTGAGTTGCCACTGGTAGAAATAGCCAACAGCACATCGCCGGACTGCCCCAGGGCACGTACCTGGCGGGAAAAGATGACGCTGAAATCGTAGTCATTGGCGATGGCCGTAATGATGGAGCTGTCGGTCGTCAAGGCAATTGCACCGAGCTCAGGGCGCTCGCGTTCGAACCGGCCCACAAACTCAGCGGCAAAGTGTTGCGCATCGGCCGCAGAGCCGCCATTGCCGCAGGCCAACACCTTGCCGCCGTTGGTCACGCAAGCCAGCATGGCCTGCACCGCAGCCGCTATTGGTTTGCTGAGGGTTTGCGCCGCCTGGTATTTGAGGTCGGCGCTGTCAATAAAGTGCTGTTCAATACGTTGTTCAAGCATGGTGCAATGATAACCGCCGCGTCTTCAAGAGGCGTCAAAGGCCGCTTTAAGCCAGATCAGGCCTGTGGGCTCCAAGGCAACGACATCAAACCGGCAGGCAGGCATCGCTCGCTGGCGCGACAGGTAGTGCCGCGCGGCAAAGATGATGCGTCGCTGCTTGGGGCCGGTCACACTTGCAGCCGCCCCCCCCTGGCCGGCACTTCGTCTGCGCCTTACCTCAACAAATACGACCGTGCCATCCTGATCACGCATGATCAGGTCAATTTCGCCCCCACCGCGCCCGGGCGTCCGATAATTGCGCTGGAGCAAGCGCAAACCGGCTTGCTGCAAGTGTTCAAGGGCCTGGTCTTCAGCCGCATCACCCGCCTGCTTGGTGGTCGCAGCCGTAGGCACCTTGACGGCAATTTTCGTATTGGGGAACACCATTGAATGCTTCGTTTATCCAGGCCCTGAGTGCCGCGCGGGAGGCGGCATCTGCACAACATTATCCGGCGGCAAGCCTGTATGTGGTGGCCACCCCCATCGGCAATCTGTGCGATATCACCCTGCGCGCCCTGCATGTGTTGCAGCTGGTGGAATCCGTCGCCTGCGAAGACACCCGCCATACCCTGACGCTGCTGCGCGCCTACGGTATTGACAAGCAAAGCAGCCAGCTGCTCGCGCTTCACCAGCATAATGAGCTGGAGGCCTCACAGATATTAATAAGCAAGCTACAAAAAGGGGAGCGTGTTGCATATGTGAGCGATGCCGGTACGCCTGGTATCAGCGACCCCGGGGCCCGACTGGTTGCGGCTGTCCGCGCTGCCGGTCTGGGGGTGATCCCCCTGCCGGGCACCAGCAGCATCACCACGGCACTGAGTGTGGCAGGCGTTGAGGAGCCGCAGGACCAGGGCTTTGTGTTTGCGGGCTTTCTGCCCAGCAAGGCGGCTGAGCGTGGCTCCGCGATTGATACGTTGGGTTCAGACAGCCGTGCGATTGTTCTGCTGGAAGCACCGCACCGTATCGAAGCCCTGACCAACGCCCTGGCGGTGCTGGGCAGCCGCAGGGTGACGGTGTGCAGGGAGTTGACCAAACAGTTCGAAGAAGTTGCCACCATGGCTGCAGCGGATTTGGCGGCCTGGTTAAGTCAGGGCCCCAACCGGGCAAGGGGTGAGTTTGTGCTGGTCCTGCACCCCAGGGAAGTGGCCAGCGAAAGCCAGGACACCCATGCACTCAAAACACTGACTTTGCTGATGGCCGAATTGCCCTTGAAAACAGCCGTGAAATTGAGCGCCGACATCACAGGCGCTTCGCGCAATGTGCTGTACGAAGCCGCTTTGAAATTGAAGAACTCAGCCGAGAAACCCCCCACAGGGCGAATCTGAACATCCTCAATTTCATTTCCAGAAGTCTGAGGGGCTGCCCTTTGCAAAAAGTTACTTCATCGAACTCAGGCCAAACCGATTGCCTTCTGTGTCTTCACACAAGCTCACCCAGCCGAACTCACCTATGGAGAATTTGGGCCGGACCACTTTGCCCCCCGCACTCACGACGCGGGACTGCTGTAGCGTGCAGTCATCCACACTGAAATACACCAAAGTACCACCGACGCCCGGTCGGGCATGGCTGGACTTGACCAATGCGCCACCCGCCCCATAAACAGCCATGTCGGTGGGGAAGCTCATCATCTGAGTTTCTCCTGTCGGGTCGCCAATCGGTTCCAGCTTTTGTTGCAGAACGCCCTCGTAAAACGCAACAGCCCGCTGCATGTCGCTGACATAGATATCAAACCACCCAATTGCATTCGACTTGGCCATGTGGCACTCCTTTGTTGATAAAGAAGCGCTCAGTTTAGGAAGGGTCTAGGTGTTCGTATTGTGTAAATCAGACATCAAACTTATTTGCGTATTTGGCCGGTGTATAGCCGGTAACTTTGCGAAACGAGTGAATGTAATGCGACTGATCGGCATACAGATCCAGATAGTGCTGCTTGAAAGACTGCTGGATACGCAAAACCTTCAGCAAGTCATGCGGCGTAAACCCTGTGGTTTGTTTGAGTATTCGTTGCAGTTGTCGCGTGGAAAGGCAAGTAACAGAGGCCATATCCGCGACGGACCGAATGTCGTCGAGCTTCGCCAGGATTGTTCCGGTGATGGGGTTACTCACCACCAGCCTGGTATCGATGAACCACTGCACCAGTTCAGACATCAGCACTTGTTTGGACGAAAAATCGCGCAACGCGAGCGCCCTGCTCGTGGCGACCAGGGGCAGTTCTCCCGCATACGGTGTGCCCACAAATTCATCCGCAATTTCTTGCGGGTCGCCTTGCCACACCCCCGGTAACAGTTGAATGCCAACATAGTGAAATGACTTTCCAAGATTGAGCACCTCATAGGTGGTGCGCAATGCGGTAACCCCGGCAATGTCGGTATCCACTTGGTTGAACAAGATGTTCACGCAGGCGTCGGGCATGGCGTGAAGATGAAAATCTTCTGCAAGGACGGACTCTGTTTTTAGCTCCCAGTAGCAATGCACCAGGTCGGACAAATGCTCCGGGGGCCTCTGAACCGCATAACGGACAGCACGTGTGGTTTTTTCTATGCCATCTGCAATCGGGTCGTACATGGCTGGCCAAAAGGTGTTCAAGCAAGCAGGAGGACGAATTCAAAGGTGATGTGCAGGAACAGCACATCACATGAGGCGGATTATGGCGAGTAATTCCGTGAGTATTGGATGCAATTTTTCAATGCCACTCTTGGTGTGATAACACATGCAAGATCGACCTATCCGGACTAACCCGAATATGTCGCCTATGCGACTCAGAGCCAAACGCCGCCAGAACTACCATGCGACGTTCACCTCTATACCGTCGCCTCTTGGTTGTCAGGTATAGGCTCATTTTTGGAGAAATTGCTATGTTTGGTCGTAACTTTGGGATGAATACGCGTAGATTCACGGCGGCGATAGTGGTAGTGCTGGCAGTATTGCAAGCCAGTTGCGGAGGGGGTGGTAACGATTCGGTTGCTAACCTGGATGTCACACCCATTGGTGGCTACCCCATTTTGGGATCCACCGTGACCGTCAAAGGGTCCACTGGAAACACCGTCACAGCCACAGGCGATGCCACCACCGGCATAGCCTCATTCACGCGAGCCCAACTCAGAAACTTGGGCTTTGCCCCTTACCTGGTCAAAATTTCCGGAGGAACAGCCAATGGCGTAGTGCAGACCACAGATCTGTATTCCATTGCCATGTCCGCAAGCGGTCGCGTCAACGTGACGCCCATTACCCATTTATTGGCTGTCCAGGCTACAGGCAGTGGCAACAGCGCTGGTATGGCGGCTTTGTTCAGCGGAACGGGTTTCAACGCGGCCAAAGCTGCAACGCTGACATCGACCGCAATTTCCACTGCAAGAGCCAGTGTAGAAGCGGCATTGAAGGAGGCCAATCCATTGATTGATCTCGCGGGTGTCAATCCGCTGACCGTGGCGTTTACCCCCGGGGATACCCACGACGGACTTCTGGACCAGTTGAATCACACACTTAAGAATGCCAGCGCTACGCTAGACACCGTGCAGGGCTACGTGGCCACTGTGGCTACTGGGGGAACACCCATTACGACCGCTGTAAAACCATTCAACCGCGTGATCGTCTTTGGGGACAGCCTTAGCGATGGCGGCGCCTACACAGTCTGGGCTTCAGCCGCCGCGAGCGGCGCCAATCGCTTTATTGGCGGTGTGACCTTGCGCGACAAGTTGGCTGCAGCAGCACCGTACGGCGGAAAATTCACTACCAACCCCGGCAAAGTATGGGTTGAAAACCTCTCAATCACCCTCGGGTATGACCTGAAACCCGCCAATTTGATGGGTGGCGGTGCAGGTTCTTTGAATTTAACGACGATGGACGGATGCATCAGCTGCACCAACTACGCGCAAGGTGGTTCACGTGTTGCCTTGCAACCGGGTATTGGCAACGTCGGCACAACGGCCAATCCTGCAAATGCGGCATTTGCGCCAGTGGGTTTTGCAGGGAACGCAGCGGGTGCAGCGGTCGCCGCTAACCCCGTTCTCTTAGGTGCTGCGACAGCGGATTACACAGTTAGCAATACCTTTCTGGGTGCATCAACGCTGCCGGTAGTGCAGCAAATTGACCAGCATTTGGCCAGCACCTATGTCACCGCAGGGCAGTTTGATCCTAAGGACTTGGTGATTGTGCTGGCAGGTGCCAACGATGTATTCACGCAAGCTGGGCTTGCAGGCGCTGGCGCAATCTCATCCACCGAAGCCGGGACGCGTGTAGGTACTGCAGCGGCCACATTGGCTGCCCAGGTCGTACGGCTCAAAACTGCGGGAGCAAAGAATGTATTGGTGGTTGGCCTGCCGGATATGGGTATCAATCCTTATGCCATTGCAAACGGGGCAGCTGCTGCTGGCGCATTGACATCCCTGTCGCAAACGGCTTTCAACGCTACTTTAAAGGCCAGCTTGCCAGCCACGGGTGTCGCCTACCTTGACCCGGTGCCTTTGTTTTCCAAGGTTGTGGCCAACCCCTCCGCTTATGGTTTTACAAAGGTGGTCGACTCCACATCACCCACCACGGCACTTGAAAGCGCAGCCTGCGGACCCAATGTCATCGCACAAGCGGCAGCTGCCGACAGCGCTACATCACCCAGCTCTTTGTTTTGTTCTGTAGCGAACACAACTCTGGGTATTGTCGGCACTTTAAGAGCAATGCTGTCTAACGATACATACGTATTTGCGGATGGAGTCCACCCGACGACGAAAATGCACAAGGTCCTGTCGCAATACGTCATCGACAAGATGGGCCTTTTGTTAGCTTCCGCAATTTAGCGGAAAAAGTTAAGGGCCCGTCTGGAGGGCCCAATTAGCCTTGCTTTATATGTATAACGGCCACCTCATCGGTGGCCGTTTGCAGTTTCATATTGCACCTACCACCGCCGGCTAATTCGCATCCCTAGTTAGTCAATATTGAGCTTCTGCAAATAGCCTAAGGCACAAACGGTGCATCCTCTAAGACGCAAAATAAATACTGAAGTCCGGGCTGATGCTTGTGCCGATGACTATCTGAGCCTTGGATTCCATAAGTTTGTGTATCGGCCCGATTAACCTTGCGTTGCCAATTTAAGAAAAGCTCCACCCAATAACGAGGGGTGGTGCGGCTGGCGGGGATCGAACCCACGACCCTTGGCTTCGGAGGCCAATACTCTATCCACTGAGCTACAGCCGCAACGCAGAAACAGCCTGCATTGTAGGGGTTTTCACTCGGGCTCACGGCTATAATTCGGCCACTCAATTCAACCCTAACGCGACGAAAGACACCATGAGTGCGAATAGCCACGAAGAAGACCATAGCGGCCCGATCAAAACCCCCAAGCAATTGCTGATGGCAGTTTTGGTGTCGTTTGTGGTGCCCGTTTTCATCATCATCGGACTGGTGTATTACGTTACCTCCCAAACAAAACCTGCAGCTGGCACGGTCAATATGGAGATGACGGTCACCCAGCGCATTCAAAAAGTGGGCGTGGTTGAAATTCGTGATGCCAACCGTCCTCTGAAAGGCGGCGAAGAGGTTTACAAGGCCCAGTGCGGTGCCTGTCACACCGCAGGCGTTGCCGGCGCTCCCAAGTTCGGCGAGGCCGCTGCTTGGGCTCCACGCATTAAAACCGGCTACGAGTCTTTGCTGACCTCTGCGCTTAAAGGTAAAGGCGCTATGGGAGCCCAGGGCGGTGGCGACTTTGGTGATGTTGAGATTGGCCGTGCCGTTGTGTACTTGGCCAATGCCGCTGGTGGCAAATTTACAGAGCCCAAGGCACCCGCGCCAGCAGCCGAAGCTGCTAAGTAATTCCGGGCTTAGCCCATACCAGTACTAAATTGTTTGCTATTATTGATATAGCATCTGTTGATTTCTGATCCGGTTCTGGGCTTGCGGACTTTTTTCAAAATGAAACTTACTCGCTAGCTCGCCAGAGTTGACTTCCTGGGGTTTCCATATCCCCAGTTCCAAGGCCTCGGCCGCCTGATAGACATCAAGGGTGTGAACCAAGCCAACCCCCAACGGGGTGTTCAGGTAAACGCGGCCCTGTTCATCGACCAGGCAACCCAACACGGTGCTGGCCAAACCGGTATGGGTTTGAATGCCCATGTCGGCGTTGATTCTCCAAATCCAGGGCGTGGCTTCGAGCTCAACATAAACCCGCTGCGGTCCGTTCTGGAAAAACCAGTTTCCCTCTGCGTCGCATGCGTAGTTTCTGGCAATAAAGTCGATTAACTTGGCGTGCTGTAAATGTGAGCCCTTGGCTTGGCGCGAGCCACATGAAAAAGCGCCAGCTGCCTGGGCTTGTTCATCACGCATATACCACTGGCCGCGCGCGTCCAGTCCCAGCCAGCCATAGCAGGCAGGCACATGGGGCCATTTGGCCATCGCCTGTCGAACAATATCATCCATCGGATTGCGGCTTTCCATTAGCGGCGCTGATCAGCCATTGCACCACGGCGCCCGGCAGGCTACGCACATGGCCAGGTGGCCTGCCTTGTGCAAAACCCACGTGACCGCCATGTTCGGGTTGCCACAGGGTCACGTGCGCGCTCACGTCCGCCGCTGTTGGCAATGAGCTGGCCGGTACAAATGGATCGTTACGCGCGTTGACCAGCAAGGCCGGAAGACGAATACGCCGCAAATGCGGCTTTGCGGAGGCGCGAGACCAGTAGTCATCGGTATTTTTAAAGCCATGCAGGGGTGCCGTGAACACGTTGTCGAACTCATAAAGGTCTTTAACCGCTCGCAAGTCTTGCGCTTTAAAGAGTTTCGGGTACTGCTGTAGCTTGCGCATGGCTTTGGGCTTCATGCTGCGCAAAAACATCCGTGTGTAGACCTGACGGTTAAAGCCTTTTCCGATGGCCAGTCCTGAGGCTGTAAGGTCGAGCGGGGAGCAGATGGCTGCCACGGCAGAAACGACTTTGGCGGCTTGTTCTTCCATTTCAGCAGCCCAGCGCATCAACGCGTTGCCGCCTAGCGATATCCCGACAGCAATAACGGGTCCGGCATGTTGGGCCCGAAATCGCCGGAGTATCCAGTCAATTTCTTCATAATCGCCCGAGTGGTAGGCCCTTGGGCCCTGGTTAAGTTCCCCGCTGCACCCGCGGAAGTGGGGCACCGCAAAAGCCAAGCCCAGGGTCTTGGCATAGTCAGCAAAGGCTTCTGAATAATGACTGCGGGAAGAGCCTTCCAGACCATGAAACATCACCAATAAGGTGCCTGTTCGCTTACCAGCAAGCCAATCTACATCAACAAAATCATCGTCCGGGGACAGCCAACGCTCACGCGCATAGTCTGGCGGCGCTGAGTTGGCGCGTTTTGCGTAGCGTGCCGACCAGATGGTTTGCAGGTGACCGCCGGGCAGCCAGAAGGGCGGGTGATAGTTCATGGCAAGGGTTTTATTTAAACCCATTGTCTGTCAGTGCGCCAAGCGCTGACAGCCGCTCAACAAGGCATCACTTTTTTTGACGGTATTTGCGCAGGGCAGCGATCTGTGCCGCCATCATGGCCAACTCGGATTGCGCCTTGGCGAGATCAAGTTCGCTCTTGGCGTTTTTAACCGCTTCTTCTGCAGCAGCTTTGGCGGCGTTGGCTTTCTCGTCATCTAGATCCTTGCCACGCACAGCAGTGTCTGACAGCACCGTGACGCAGTTGGGCTGTACTTCAAGAATTCCACCGGCAACGAAGACGAACTCCTCCGTTCCATCGGCTTTCTCAATTCGTACCGATCCAGGCCTGATGCGGGTAATCAGTGGTGTGTGGCGGGGGTAAATGCCGAGTTCACCAGCTTCACCGGGAAGCGCCACAAACCGCGCTTCACCGGAGAAGATGGATTCTTCAGCACTGACAACATCAACGTGGATGGTGTTCATGGTTTACCGCCGATCAGATCTTCTTGGCTTTTTCGAACGCTTCGTCAATGGTGCCGACCATGTAGAAGGCCTGCTCGGGCAGGTGATCGCACTCGCCATTGACAATCATCTTGAAGCCGCGAATGGTCTCGGCCAGGGTAACGTACTTGCCTGGAGAGCCGGTAAAAACCTCAGCTACGTGGAAAGGCTGGCTCAAGAAGCGCTGGATCTTGCGGGCCCGGGCCACAGCAAGTTTGTCTTCAGGGGCCAAGTCGTCCATACCCATGATCGCAATGATGTCGCGCAGTTCGCGGTAGCGCTGCAACGTGCCTTGAACTGCGCGTGCAGTGTCGTAGTGGTCTGCACCCACAACCAGCGGATCAAGCTGGCGGCTGGTGGAGTCCAGCGGGTCTACCGCGGGGTAGATACCGAGAGAGGCAATATCACGCGAAAGCACCACCGTGGAATCCAGGTGGGCAAAGGTTGTGGCAGGCGACGGGTCGGTCAAGTCGTCAGCCGGAACATACACCGCCTGAATAGAGGTAATGGAGCCGATCTTGGTGGATGTAATACGCTCTTGCAAGCGGCCCATTTCTTCAGCCAGCGTTGGTTGATAACCCACAGCAGAAGGCATACGACCCAACAGCGCGGAAACTTCGGTACCTGCCAGGGTGTATCGGTAGATATTGTCCACAAAGAACAGCACGTCCTTGCCTTCGTCACGGAAAGATTCTGCAATGGTCAGGCCGGTCAGGGCCACCCGCAAACGGTTGCCTGGGGGCTCATTCATTTGGCCGTAAACCATGGCCACTTTGGAGTCTTCGAGGTTTTCAAGGTTCACCACGCCAGAGTCGGCCATCTCGTGATAGAAGTCGTTACCCTCACGCGTACGCTCACCCACACCTGCGAACACAGACAAACCGCTGTGGGCTTTGGCGATGTTGTTGATCAGTTCCATCATGTTCACGGTTTTGCC
>JBILKC010000306.1:0-3384 GCA_044376885.1 Hylemonella sp.
ATTAGACGCCGGGCCTGTCTGTGGCTAGTATTCATTGTCCTTGAAATTGATTCAAGGCATGTTTGATTAATCAACCCTAAGGAGATTTCCATGGCAACACTGAAAGGTTCCAAGACGGAAGGATGCCTGAAAGACGCATTCGCTGGCGAATCCCAAGCCAACCGCCGTTATCTGTATTTCGCGAACAAGGCCGACATTGAAGGCCAGAACGACGTGGCAGCCCTGTTCCGTTCCACCGCCGAAGGTGAAACCGGCCATGCCCACGGACACCTGGAGTTCCTGGAGCAGTCCGGCGACCCGGCAACCGGCATGCCCATCGGCTCTACCCGTGACAACCTGGCCTCCGCAGTGGCTGGCGAGACCCACGAGTACACCGACATGTATCCCGGCATGGCCAAGACCGCTCGCAGCGAAGGCTTTGACGAGATTGCAGACTGGTTTGAAACCCTGGCCAAGGCTGAGCGTTCACACGCCAACCGTTACGCCAAGGCATTGGCCGAGCTGGTGGATTAATCCCTGAGTTTTGCGTTTTGGGCATTGCCTGCAGTGCCCAATTCAGAAATCCCCGGCTTTTTGACCCCCTTTTTTGACCCTCTTCATTGAACCCAACATTCTCCTGAAAGTCGCAACATGTCCAGAGAAGGCAATCTAGAAGCTCCAACACGGCACCCGCTGGATTGGAAGAACCCCGACTTCTACAACGAAGCCTCAGCGCTGCACGAGATGGAGCGCATTTTTGACATTTGTCATGGCTGCCGCCGCTGCGTGAGCCTGTGCGGGTCTTTCCCCACCCTGTTTGACCTGGTTGACGAGTCCAAAACCGGCGAGGTCGACGGCGTGGACAAAAAAGACTATTGGAAAGTGGTGGACCAGTGTTTCATGTGCGACCTGTGCTACATGACCAAGTGCCCTTACACCCCCCCGCACGCCTGGAACCTGGATTTCCCGCACACCATGTTGCGTGCCAAGGCCATCAAGTTCCAAAAGGGCGAGGTCTCCACCTCGGAAAAGCTGCTGGCCTCCACCGATGTGCACGGCCAGTTTGCCGGTATTCCCATTGTGGTTCAGGCCGTCAACGCCATCAACAAAACCAAGACCGCCCGCACGGTCATGGAAAAGGTCCTGGGCGTGGACAAAGACGCCTGGCTGCCTGAGCTGGCCACTACCAAGTTCCGGTCTTCGGCCCATGACCAGATGAGCCGCCCCGTCATCGACGGCGAGAAAACGCCGGGCAAAGTGGCGATTTATTCAACCTGCTATGTGAACTACAACGAGCCCGGAATAGGCCATGATTTGCTCAAGATACTGGACCACAACGACATCCCGTATGTGATTGTTGAGAAAGAAAAATGCTGTGGCATGCCCAAGCTGGAGCTCGGTGACCTGGATTCTGTAGACCAGAGCAAACAAGCCAATATCCCGGTGCTGGCCGCCTACGCCAAGGACGGTTTTGCCATCCTCAGCGCAGTGCCCAGCTGCACCTTGATGTTCAAGCAGGAAATTCCGCTGATGTACCCGGATGAAGCGGACGTGCAGCGGGTCAAGGAAGCCATGTGGGACCCGTTTGAGTACCTCATGGCACGCAAGCGGGATGGTCTGCTCAAAGTGGATTTCCCCCAATCGCTGGGCAACATCAGCTACCAGATTCCCTGCCATGGCCGGGTGCAGAACATCGGCAAGAAAACCGAAGAAATGCTCAAGATGATTCCTGAGACAACCCTCAACACCATCGAGCGTTGTTCGGGTCATGCCGGTACCTTTGGTGTGAAAAAAGAACACCATCAGCAGGCCATGAAAATCGGCAAGCCGGTGGTCAAGGCCATGGCCACCATGAAAGACGGCTCCAAGCCCGACTACATTAGCTCAGACTGTCCGCTGGGCGGGCACCATATTGCGCAAGGTTTTGAAGTCAGTGGCCTGGCCGTGCCAGAACTGCAGCACCCCCTGACGCTGGTGCGTATGGCTTACGGATTGAAATAATGAAACCTGAACGTTGGAGTTAATCATGAAGATCACCGGAAAAATCACCCCGGACAGCCTGATGTCTCTGGAGGCCTACAGCAAATACCGCAAAGAGCACAAGGCCGACATCATGGCCCACCGCAGGCTGCGCAGCGTGGCTTTGGGCGAGCACATCAACCTGCAGTTCGAGAGCGAAATCACCATCCGCTACCAGATCCAGGAAATGCTGCGCATAGAAAAAATCTTTGAAGAGGAGGGGATTAGCCAGGAGATCGAGGCCTACGCCCCCTTGGTCCCCGATGGCACGAACTGGAAAGCCACCATGCTGATCGAGTACCCCGACATCAACGAGCGCAAGCGTGAACTCGCCCGCCTGATCGGCGTGGAAGACCGCATGTTTGTTGAAGTGGAGGGTTATGGCCATGTGTACGCCATTGCCGACGAAGACCTGGACCGCGAGAACGAGGTTAAAACCTCGGCGGTGCACTTTGTACGCTTTGAGTTCACACCTGCCATGTGTGCCGCCATCAAGGCCGGTGCCAGCGTCAAGCTGGGTTGTGATCACACCAACTACCCGGCCCATGTGACGATCAACCCAGAAGCATTGGCCTCTTTGGCCGGCGATATCAAGTAAGCGCCTGCCTTCATCATAATCAAGGCTTCCTCCGAAGCCTTTTTTCTTGCCCATGCTTTTTTTACTCTCCCCTGCCAAATCGCTTGATTACGAGACGCCTGGCGGCGACAACCCGCACACCCAGCCCTTGTTTGTAAATCAATCGGCGCAATTGATCACACTGCTGCGCGAAAAATCCCCGCAGCAGATTGCCGAGCTGATGGACCTGAGCGATGCACTCTCCAGCCTGAATGTGGTGCGTTACCAGGCCTGGAATCAGAAATTCACCGCCAAAAACTCCAAGCAGGCGTTGCTGGCTTTTAATGGCGATGTGTATGACGGCCTGGATGCCAAAACCCTCAAACCTGAAGACCTGGCCTGGGCACAAGACCATTTGTGCATCTTGAGCGGCCTGTACGGCGTGTTGCGCCCGCTGGACTGGATGCAGCCCTACCGGCTGGAGATGGGCACAGCCCTGGGCAACCCGCAGGGCAAAGACCTCTACAAATTCTGGGGCACGCAGATTGCAGACTACCTCAACACCCGTTTGCAAGCCGACAAAAAACCGGTGGTGGTGAATCTGGCCTCACAAGAATATTTCAAGGCGGTTGACAAAAAAATCCTCAATGCGCGCGTGGTGGAGTGCGTGTTTGAGGACTGGAAGGGCGGCCATTTCAAGGTTATCAGTTTCTTTGCCAAGCGCGCACGCGGCCTCATGGCCCGTTACGCCACCCTCAAGCGCGTGACCCAGCCCAAACAATTGGAAAAATTCAACCTGGACGGTTATGCCTTTGACGCCGCGGTTTCAT
>JBILKC010000062.1:0-11192 GCA_044376885.1 Hylemonella sp.
CTCGCGTGAAAAGGCTGCCGCCTGGCCGGCCTGTGCGTTGGCAGTCAGGCTGGCCAGCACGGCGGGAAAAAAGCCAATGGCAAGGTCGGCATGACCTTCTTCCAGCAAGCGACGCGGATCCCGGGTGGTCAGGGGAATCACCCGAATCGCTAAACCGGGAGAGTGCTGCTCTAGCACCTGAACCAAGCCAGGCATCAGTTCTGCGGCTGTGGCATCGGCCATCGCCAGAACAAAGGTGTCTGTTGCCTGCGCCGGCTCAAACTGCGGCGGTATCAGGCAATCCTGCAACTGGCGCAGGGCTTCCCGAACCACCGGCCAGAGGGTTGAGGCCAGCGGTGTGGGCTCCAGTTGGGTCCCGTTACGGCGGACCAAGTCATCCCCCAAGGTGTCTCGCAGACGCCGCAGGGCGTTGCTGACAGCCGGTTGGGTAATTGACAGATTTTTGGCCGCACGGGTCAAGCTCTGCTCGCTCATGACTTCATGGAAGACGCGTAGCAGGTTCAAATCCAGTGTAAGAAAGTTCAAGTCAGTCATGGTGGCATATTCCATCACTATTGTGAATGAGCTCTATTATCAATATAAAGTTGAATCATACTAGTGTTAACCCTAATATAGCCATGCAGATCGTTCCTGATCGGCAAAACCTTTTGAGGAGTCAGACCATGGCCAGCTTTGTTCACACTGAAACCCCCGAATCCCACCCCGGTGTTGCTCGCTTCGAGGCAGCACTGGCAAGCGCCGGGCAGATCCGCAGAAACTTTGATGGTTCGCGCAGCCTTGCCACCCTGATGTTGGCAGCGATGGTCTCTGCCTTGGTGGTGGTGGCAGACCAGTTGATCGACACCTGGGCGGATGGTCACCTGCTGACCGCCTGGATTGCGCTCTGGTTGGTTGGATTTTGTGCATTGGCCCTCTTGGCCGATACAGCCAAGCAGATGTCGAAACGCGTCATGGCCAGACTGAACGCCTGGTCCCACAGAATTGCCAAGGGCCGCGCCGATGCGAGATTGATGGTGCTGGCCAGGCAAGACCCCCGGATCATGGCCGAGATTGGGGCCGCACAGTCGCGTGCCACCCAGCTGGGTGATTAACGGGTGGCTAATGTGCCCCCCACAATGAAAACCCGGCCCGTGAAGCAGTTCAGGGGCCGGGTTTTTTGTTGGGCTAAAACTCAGGCCTTGAGACGCTGCTCAATCAGGGCTTTGACCTGACGTAGCTCTTGTGGCAAGTTGTGCGCCAGTTGTTCAAACAGGGCATCATGTAAAGCCAGTTCACGGGTCCACTCATCCATGTCGATATGGGTCACAGCTTTGAATTGCGCCAGATTGAAATCCAGCCCGGTCCAGGTGACCTCGTCAAACTTGGGGCTGACACCGAAAACATGGTCCTGACCCTGAACCTTGCCTTCAAGTCGGTCTATCATCCATTTCAGTACACGCATGTTCTCACCGTAACCGGGCCAGACAAACTGCCCGTCATCACCCTTGCGGAACCAGTTGGTGGTGAAGAAACGGGGCGAAACCGCGCCGGTAGCTGCAATCTTTTCGCCCAGGTTGAGCCAGTGCTGGAAATAGTCACTCATGTTGTAACCGGTGAATGGCAACATGGCAAACGGGTCGCGGCGAACCACGCCTTCCTGACCAACGATGGCCGCGGTGGTTTCTGATCCCATGGTGGCCGCCATGTAAACACCTTCAACCCAGTTGCGAGCCTCGGTGACCAGTGGGACGGTGTTGGAACGGCGTCCGCCAAAAATAAAGGCGTCGATCGCAACGCCGGCTGGGTCGTCCCAGGCCGGATCGAGCACCGGGTTGTTGGTGGCCGGCACGGTGAATCGCGCGTTGGCATGGGCCGCTTTGGCTCCCGTCTGCTTGGCAATTTCCGGTGTCCAGGGCTTGCCTTGCCAGTCGGTGGCCCGGGCGGGCGCAGGGCCCATGCCTTCCCACCAGACATCGCCGTCTTCGGTGAGCGCCACATTGGTAAAAATTACGTCATGGGTCAGGCTGGCCATGCAGTTCGGATTGGTCAGTGCATTGGTACCAGGGGCTACACCAAAGTATCCGGCTTCGGGATTGATGGCGTACAAGCGTCCGTCAGCACCCGGTTTGATCCAGGCGATATCGTCGCCCAGCGTGGTGACCTTCCAACCATCAAAACCGGCAGGAGGCACGAGCATGGCGAAATTGGTTTTGCCGCAGGCGCTGGGGAATGCGGCTGCAATATGGTACTTTTTGCCTTCAGGTGAAGTGACGCCCAGGATCAGCATGTGTTCGGCCAGCCAGCCTGGGCTGCCCGATGGGCCTTGTGCGGCTGCGCGCCCCATGATGGAGGCAATGCGCAAGGCAAAACACTTTTTACCCAGCAGGGCATTGCCGCCATAGCCTGAACCGTAGCTCCAGATCTCGCGCGTTTCGGGGTAATGGACGATGTATTTGGTTTTGTTGCTGGGCCACTTGACGTCGGCCTGGCCTTCAGCCAGCGGTGCCCCCACGGTGTGGATGCAGGGAACAAAATCGCCATCAACACCCAGCACGTCGTAAACAGCCTTGCCCATGCGGGTCATGAGTTTCATGTTGACGGCCACGTAGGGGCTGTCGGAGAGCTCAATGCCGATATGGGCAATCGGTGAACCCAGCGGCCCCATGGAGAAGGGCACCACATACAGGGTGCGACCGGCCATGCAGCCGTCAAAAAGGGCCTTTTCTTTGCCACCTTTGCCATCGGGTTTACCGGTTTGCATCAGGGCGCGCATCTCCTTGGGGTCGATCCAGTTATTGGTTGGGCCGGCCTCTTCTTTGGTCTGTGAGCAAATGAAGGTCCGGTCCTCGACCCGGGCAACGTCACTCGGATCGGACAAGGCCAAATAACTGTTGGGGCGCTTGGCCTCATTGAGTTTGATAAACGTCCCGGCCTTGACCAGAACGTCGCACAGTCGCTTGTATTCCTCGTCGCTGCCATCGCACCAAACAATCTGTTTGGGTTTGCATAGGGCGACGACATCGGCAACCCAGGCCAGCAGCTTGGGGTTCTTCACGTAGTTGGGAGCCTGAAGGTTCAGGCCTTGCATGGCGGGTGCGTTCATGGCTTGTCTCCTGTCGTTGTTGATTTCAGGCCATGAAAACCGCGATGAAAGCGATCAAGAAGATCATGACCCCCCCGGCTACCGGCAACACAATGGGAATATAGGGAACGATGCTCTCAATCGGGTCAACCGGCTGGCTGTTGTCTTGCAGTTTGGGGTCGGACATGATGAATCTCTCAAAAATGACAAGGACGATAGTTTACATTTTTGAAAAAAATCGATTTTCGTGTCAACGGACCCGCAGGTCTGCGCGTGATAGGTACAGCCAGGGATGAAGTTTTTGAAGATACCCCAGCATAAGATTCCCAAGGACCCATGAAATGCGAAAAGACCTGATCAGTATCCCGGAAAAGGGCACGTACAAATGGCAACTGTTTGACCAGTGGGCCAGCGAATTCCGTCAAACCCACGCTGACCACATCGCCTATATCGCCCTGAACTTTGCCGGGGTTCTAGACGCCTGTCGCTCCAAGTTGCAGTCACGGATTCAATACCACCGCCAGTATCTGGAAGATGCTGCCACCGGTTATCGCCACCGCCGGGCCATTGCCCGCCTGCAGAACACCATGACAGGCGCGGCCATGTCCTATGAGGGCTGTTTTCGCCCTCAAAGCGCCACCACCCGCAAGACTTCGTCCGCGTAAGCCTCCAGCTTTTTCACGCCAATACCGCTGATGCCCTGCAAATCAGTCAGGTTGCGCGGGGCTTTTTGGGCGATGGCCGACAAGGTTGCATCGTGAAAAATCACATAGGCCGGCAAATTGTGCGACCGTGCCACTTCTGCCCGCCAAGCCTTGAGCGCTCCAAAGCGTGCCTGAGCCATGGCGTCTAACGGTTCGGGATCAGGTTTCGCAGCAGGCGTGCGTTTGGCCTTGCGCTCCAGTGCAGCAGGGTCGGATTGCCGCAACCGAACACCGACCTCTCCTTTGAGGACGGCCCTGGAGCCATCGGTCAACTGCAGCGTGTTGAAGGCCTGGCCATCTACGGCCAGAGCGCCAATAGCGATGAGCTGGCGCAACACCGAGCGCAACTGGGTTTCGCTGAGATCAGCGCCGACACCGAAAGTACTCAGGGTGTCATGGCCAAACTGCTGAACCTTGTCGGTTTTTTTCCCCCGCACGATATCCATGATGTGACCGGCACCAAAGCTGATGCCGCTGGACTGTTGCACACGGTAGATACAGCTGAGTAACTTGCGTGCGGCATCGGTGCCGTCCCAGACCTGCGGGGGATGCAGACAGTTGTCGCAATTCCCACACCCAGTGCCCATGTCCGAAGCATCCCCCGTGCTGCCGGCATTAGCCGGGGAGAACGCAGGTGTGTAAATTTCCCCAAAATAGCCCAGCAAACGCACGCGCCTGCAATCGGTCCCTTCGGCCATGGAGAGCAATGCGTCGAGCTTGCCGCGCATCACCTGCTTGAAGGCTTCTGCCGCCGGGCTCTCGTCGATCATGCGGCGCTGGTTGACCACATCTTGCAGGCCATAGGTCATCCAGGCATCGGCGGGTTCGCCATCCCTCCCGGCTCGGCCGGTTTCCTGGTAGTAGCCTTCAATGTTCTTGGGCATGTCCAAATGGGCAACAAAGCGGACATCGGGCTTGTCAATGCCCATGCCGAAGGCGATGGTGGCAACCATGACCAGCCCCTCCTCACGCAAAAAGCGGTCTTGATGGTCTTGCCGTACCGCAGCGTCCAGACCAGCGTGGTAGGGCAAGGCGTTAATGCCTTGGGCACAAAGTGTCTGTGCCGTATCTTCAACCTTTCTGCGTGACTGGCAATACACAATACCTGCCTCGCCCGGGTGATGGCGCTGAATAAAGCGCAGCAACTGCTGGGTTGCTTCCTTCTTTTCAACGATGTTGTAGCGGATGTTGGGCCGGTCAAAACTGCTGACGAACTGGCGCGCCTGTTGGAGTTGCAGACGATCGAGAATGTCTGCGCGGGTCAGTTCATCGGCGGTAGCTGTCAGTGCGATGCGCGGCACACCGGGAAATTGCTCATGCAGCACTGTCAAGGCCCGGTACTCAGGGCGGAAGTCGTGACCCCATTGGCTCACGCAGTGGGCCTCGTCAATGGCAAACAGGCTTAAATGCCCGCGTGCATGCAAGGCATCCAGCAAGGCGAGAAAACGTGGCGTGGTGACCCGCTCGGGGGCCGCGTACAACAAGGTCAGCTCACCGCGCAAAAGCCGTTTTTCGGTTGCTGAGGAGGCCTCGCCGGACAGGCTTGAGTTGAGAAAAGCCGCCGGGACACCGGCTTCAAACAAGGCCCCGACCTGGTCATGCATCAGGGCAATCAGCGGAGAAACCACAATGGCCGTGCCATGTCCGGCCCTTTGCCGGGCAATAGCCGGGATCTGGTAACACAGGGATTTGCCACCTCCGGTGGGCATCAAAACCAGGGCGTCGCCTCCAGCCACAACGCAGTCAACGATGGATTTTTGGGGTCCCCGGAACTGTCCGTAGCCGAAAACCTCGCTCAGGATGTGTTCAACAGACAAGGTCAATGCTATTGAATAGATAGCTGAAAACAAATGCCCTATATGGGCTGGGGCTGCTATTCATTCGACTATCCATCACATTTGCTCCCACGGCAGCCCATCATGACGCCAGCCATTGATGGTGGAGCGGTGGAAGTTGTCGTCGAGATCGCCCTCAAAGCCGTGTAGGACATTGACCACGTTGGTAAAGCCGGCTGCTTCGAGGCTGACTCCAGCATCCAGCGTGCGCTTGCCGCTGCGGCACAGCAGTACGACGGTACGCGATTTATCGCCATGGGCTTCCCTGTCAACTGCAGCCACAAAACCCGCCGGGTCGGGCGTCAGGTCCGGATATTCGTACCAGGCAATCATCAGGACGCCGGGCGGGCGGCCCACGTAGAGGGATTCGATCTCCATGCGCACGTCCACAAACAGGGCGTCTGGCTGGTCTTGTATCAAGGCCCAAGTTTCTTTGGGTGTGAGGTGTTTCATGCCCGCTATTGTCTCGGTTTTACAATTGACCCATCATGAAGCCTGTCCACTACACCCGCGCCCAAGCCCTGCCGGATATCCTGAGCCACCGCATTGCCATCCTCGACGGTGCCATGGGCACCATGATTCAGCGCTTCAAGTTGAGTGAAGCCCAGTACCGGGGCGAACGCTTCAAGGACTTTCACAAAGACGTCAAAGGCAACAACGAGCTGCTGGCCCTGACGCGTCCGCAAGTGATTCAGGACATTCATGAGGCTTATCTGGCCGCTGGTGCCGATTTGATTGAGACCAACACCTTTGGCGCGACCAGTGTGGCCCAGGCCGACTACGACATGGCAGACCTGGCACGTGAGATGAATCTGGTCTCCGCCCAGTTGGCCCGGGCCGCCTGTGACAAGTACTCTACGCCGGACAAGCCGCGTTTTGTGGTTGGCGCTTTGGGCCCGACACCCAAAACAGCCAGCATCAGCCCTGATGTGAATGACCCGGGTGCGCGCAACATCAGCTTTGAAGAGTTGCGCTCGGCCTACTACGAACAGGTGCAGGCGCTGGTGGAAGGTGGGGCCGACGTGTTGCTGGTGGAGACCATCTTTGACACGCTCAACGCCAAGGCAGCCTTGTTCGCTATTGACGAGTTTTTTGAAGCCAGTGGCGAACGCCTGCCGCTGATCATCAGCGGCACCGTGACCGACGCCTCAGGACGCATCTTGAGCGGTCAGACGGTTACCGCCTTCTGGTTCAGCGTGCGCCATTCCCAGCCCCTGGCCGTGGGTCTGAACTGCGCTCTGGGTGCAGCCTTGATGCGGCCCTACATTCAGGAACTGGCTCGCGTGGCACCCGATACCTTTATCAGTTGCTATCCCAATGCCGGGCTGCCCAACCCGATGAGCGACACCGGCTTTGACGAGACACCGGACGTTACCAGTCGCCTGCTGCAGGAGTTTGCAGCTGAAGGGCTGGTCAATATTGTGGGTGGGTGTTGCGGCACGACGCCAGAGCATATCCACGCCATTGGCGAGGCGGTCAAACCCCTGGCCACGCGCGTGCTGCACAGCGGGGTTTTCTACCGCGAAGCGGCCTGAGCGCAGTGGCGGCGTTGCGCGGCTGGCGCCGCCGCCTGGTCTATGTGGCAGTCTATGAAACGCTGGCCATTTTGTTTGCCACCGTGGCGCTGGCCTGGGCCTCAGAGCGCTCCCTGGGTCATGCCGGTGTGGTGTCTGTCATGGCCTCAGCCATTGCGGTAGCCTGGAACTACTTGTACACCTGGGGTTTTGAGGCGTGGGAGGCGCGACAGAGCGTGCGCGGGCGCAGTTTGCGCCGTCGTGTGGGTCATGCGCTGGGCTTTGAGTTGGGCCTGGTCATTCTGCTGGTGCCGGTGCTGGCCTGGTGGCTGGAAGTAAGCTTGTGGCAAGCCCTGGTTCTGGACTTGGGCCTGGTGTTATTTTTCTTGTGCTACACCTTTGTTTTTAACTGGGCTTTTGACTTGGCATTCGGGCTGCCGGAATCGGCGCGAGACCGTGTCGCCTGATTGCGCGCCACATTCGGGATATCCAATTGAATGTCATTTTGAACCTGATTCCACTAGAATCAGCAGACTTCCAAGGAGCGTTGCACCCCGCCGGCTTTTCAGTCCAGACGGGTCAGGCTTGGATCCATTCTTTTGCAACGACGCTCACCTGAACCCCTGAACCAGGTGAGTGAATCATGAGTCAAATTGAAGTACCCACAATGTTGTTGTCCGGCCTGGAGCCGGTTCGCATTGGCCAGGGCAGCCTGTTCGTCAATATCGGCGAGCGAACCAATGTCACCGGTTCCAAAGCGTTTGCCCGCATGATCCTCAACGGTCAGTTTGAAGAGGCCCTGGCCGTTGCGCGCCAGCAGGTTGAAAACGGCGCCCAGATCATTGACATCAACATGGACGAGGCCATGCTAGACAGCCAGGCCGCCATGGTGCGATTCTTGAATTTGATAGCATCCGAGCCAGATATATCAAGGGTTCCGGTGATGATTGACTCCAGCAAATGGAGTGTCATTGAGGCCGGGCTTCGCTGTGTTCAGGGCAAGGGCATCGTGAACTCCATCAGCATGAAAGAGGGCGAGTCGCAGTTCAAGCAGCAGGCCCGGCTGGTGCGTCGTTACGGGGCTGCCGCCGTGGTCATGGCGTTCGATGAAAAGGGCCAGGCCGACACCTATGCGCGCAAGATCGAAATCTGCGAACGGGCGTACCGCATCCTGGTCGATGAAGTGGATTTCCCGGCTGAAGACATTATTTTCGACCCGAATATCTTTGCGATTGCCACCGGAATCGACGAGCACAACAACTACGCCGTCGACTTTATCGAAGCCACCCGATGGATCAAGCAGAACCTGCCTGGAGCCAAAGTCTCTGGCGGGGTCAGCAACGTGAGCTTCTCATTCAGGGGCAATGACCCTGTGCGTGAGGCGATCCACACCGTTTTTCTGTACCACGCGATTCAGGCCGGCATGGACATGGGCATCGTCAACGCCGGCATGATGGGCGTGTACGACGATCTGGAGCCCGACTTGCGTGAACGGGTGGAAGATGTCGTGTTGAACCGGCGTGCAGACGCTGGAGAGCGCCTGGTGGAGATAGCCGAAAACGCCAAAGGAGCGGCCAAGGATGAGAGTCGCCGCCTTGACTGGCGCGGTACGGCCGAGGTGCCGGCTACCGTGGCGCAGCGCTTGAGCCACGCGCTGGTCCATGGCATTACTGACTTTATTACCCAGGATACCGAAGAGGCCTACCAGGAGGTGCTGGCAACCGGCGGACGGCCGCTGCATGTGATTGAAGGCCCCTTGATGGACGGTATGAATATCGTGGGCGACCTGTTTGGCCAAGGCAAGATGTTTTTGCCCCAGGTGGTGAAAAGCGCCCGTGTGATGAAGCAGGCGGTAGCGCACCTGATTCCGTATATCGAAGAAGAAAAGCGCCTGCAGGAGCAGGCCGGTGAAGAGGTCAAGGCCAAAGGCAAGATCGTGATTGCCACCGTCAAGGGCGATGTGCATGACATTGGTAAAAACATCGTCACGGTGGTTCTGCAATGCAACAACTTTGAGGTTGTCAACATGGGCGTGATGGTGCCTTGCCATGAAATCCTGGCGCGTGCCAAAGTGGAGGGCGCTGATATCGTGGGCTTGTCCGGCCTGATTACGCCCAGTCTGGAGGAGATGCAGTACGTGGCTGCAGAGATGCAGAAAGACGATTACTTCCGGATCCGGAAAATTCCTTTGCTCATTGGGGGTGCCACCACCAGCCGTGTTCACACCGCGGTGAAAATCGCACCGCACTATGAGGGTCCTGTGGTGTATGTGCCCGATGCCTCTCGCAGCGTGAGCGTGGCCCAGGGCTTGCTATCGGACCAGGCCGCCAAATACATCGACGCCATCAATGCCGATTACGACCGTGTGCGTGAGCAGCATGCCAATAAAAAGCAAACCCCGTTGTGGCCGCTCGCCAAGGCGCGCGCCAACAAATGGCAACCCACCGAGCCCGGCATGGCCTGGACCGGCGACAAGCCCTACACGCCGACCAGGCCCAAGTTCATCGGCCGGCGGATTTTCAAAAACTTTGACCTGACCGAACTGGCTCGCTTCATAGACTGGGGGCCCTTTTTCCAGACCTGGGATCTGGCCGGACCATTTCCGCAAATCCTGAAGGATGACGTGGTTGGTACCGAGGCCGTCCGCGTTTATGCCGACGGCCAGCGCATGCTCAAGCGCCTGATTGAAGGTCGCTGGATTACCGCCAATGGGGTAGTTGGCCTGTACCCCGCCAACAGGGTGAACGAGGACGACATCGCGCTGTACACGGATGAAAGCCGCAACGAAGTTGCACTAACCTGGTTTGGTTTGCGTCAGCAAACTGAAAAACAGCAGGTCACTGCAGGCGATGGAAAAACCGTCCTGCGACCCAGCCGTTGCCTGGCTGATTTTGTAGCCCCCCGGTACGATGCATCAGGGCAGCCAACGGGCCTGCACGACTATGTGGGGGTTTTTGCGGTAACAGCCGGTATTGGCGTGGACAAGAAGGAGAAATACTTCATGGACGACCATGATGATTACTCCGCCATCATGTTCAAGGCGCTTGCGGATCGACTGGCCGAGGCCTTCGCAGAATGTCTGCACCACCGTATTCGCACCGATCTGTGGGGTTACGCTGCCGGTGAAAATCTGACCCCTGAAGCGTTGATCGCGGAAAAGTACCAGGGTATCCGACCGGCCCCGGGTTACCCGGCCTGCCCGGACCACAGCGTCAAAAAAGACATGTTTGAGCTGCTCCAGTGCGCCGAGATTGGCATGGGCCTGACCGAAAGCCTGGCCATGCAGCCTGCAGCCAGTGTCAGCGGTTTTTACCTCGCCCACCCGCAAAGCATGTATTTCAATGTCGGCAAGGTCGGCGAGGACCAGGTGAAAGACCTGGCCCGGCGACGAGGCATGGATCAGCAATCCTTGCAGCGTCTGCTCGCTCCCAATTTGTAAGACCGGGCCGAAGCCTTCATGAGCACGGCTTCTGACAACCCGGACGCGGCAACACAACGCGCCATTCTGTTGTTATCCCTCGCCACCTTTGCCAGCATGGTTGCACAGCGTATCTGTGACGCCATGCTGCCGGAGTTATCGCGTGTTTTTTCAGTCAGCTTGGCTCAGGCTGCGCAGGTGGTTTCGCTGTTTGCGGTTGTTTATGGTCTGTCCCAGCTGTTGTATGGTCCTCTGGGAGATCGGCTGGGGAAATTCCGCGTTTTGACCTGGGGCACACTGACCGGCTGCATTGGCAGCTTACTGGCGGTTTTTTCGCAATCACTGGATATGCTGGTGGCAGCACGCATGCTGGTTGCGCTTTCTGCCGCTGCAATCATCCCGATGTCCTTAGCCTGGATTGGTGACAACGTGGACTATGAGCATCGGCAAGCCACCCTGGCGCGTGTGGGTGTGGGCACCACTTTGGGCATCACCGGGGGCCAGATGGCGGGCGGTTTGCTGACCGACACTTTGGGATGGCGTTGGGCTTTTGTTTTTATGACCCTGCTTTTTGCCGGGGTGGGCGCACTCTTGTACGCCGATTTGCGGCGGCAGCAAGCCCGTCCAGTCGTTGATGAGTTCACCCAGCCAGTGGTCCGG
>JBILKC010000307.1:0-3369 GCA_044376885.1 Hylemonella sp.
TTGGTGAACCCGACATCGACATCCTCGACGCAGCCGAGGGCCAGGTTTGCGTCAAAGTCAACGGCGTGGATGTGTTCCACCCGAATACTGGCGAGGTGCGTAGTGATGGTGCTGACGGAATTGCCTGCTGGTTCATCGACACCGACTACAACGAAGAAAGCTTCTTCCTACGCCATGCCTACTTCCTGGGTGCTAATGATCCCTACAAGGCCCTCAAAACCACGTTGAAGGCCGAGATCAACGAGGAAGCGTGGGCGACCTTGAACAGCGATACGTCGCGCCCGTTCGACAAGCCAAAGTCCGGCCGCATTGCCGTGAAAGTGATCAATCACTTGGGTGATGAGGTGATGAAGGTGTTTAGGGTGGGATAGAACAGTGGCCTTTGACCTTGATAAATTATTGCGTGCAGGGGAATTCAGCCTCGTACTGAATTCGATTGGTCTTGTGCGATGTAAATCGTTTACTTCTGACCTCATGTCACAGGCGAGTAAACGAGTGACGGCACCAGGCTTTGAAAGTAAGGAGCTTGCACGTTGGCTACTTGGTGAAGTGGCTATCCTCCCTATTTCAGAACAGTTCCAGGAGGCAGACCCAATCGAAGGCGAACCCCTCTCAACAGAGCAGTTGAATGTTGTAACTGATGCTGAATTGGAAGCGTTCTCTGACCGAGTGGCGAAAAAAAATACGTTCCTTGTATCGACGCATAAGGGCAAAGAAGTCACCCGAACCGAAGGGCAATCTGCTTGTGACTTCTTGGCCTATGCCATTGAGCATAGTCAGGCAGAGGAGAAGGCGCGAACTGCTCGGTTATTGGAGTCAGTATCACCCCCCCTGTTTGGTCAATCAACTCTGGATTCAATCAAGAGCAGTCTTGCGGCATCCAATCGTTTTGAAGATTTGATCAAGAAATATGCAATTGGGCCATCTCCAGTTGACCGGCTAGTTGGGGCAATTCCGATTGAGCCGAGAGTTCTAGACTTTCCAGAGATTCATGTTCCAAAGAATCCGATCCATGAGACCAATCAAATTCTTGAAAATTTGTCTGGTCGAATAGATGAGATGCGACCACTTGTAGTTCAAGGTGCCGAGATGATTCGGAGCATGAATGAAACTGCCGTTCGGATGCAGGGTGACTATCTTGAAAACGCAGCGCGAACTGATCAGCAGACAAGCAATGCGATGAAGGTTGCAGTAGCGAGTCTTGTTGTGTCAGGGCTCGGCTTGATCGGTTCAACCTATTTTTCTTACCTGACGTATCGAGACGGCAAGGTAGCCGCTGATGCGGCGAAGCTAGCAGAGAAGAAGGCTGACGAGAAGTCCGCTGCACAGAAGGCACTCATTGAGGAGGGTATCTCCAAGCTACTTTCGTCACAACAGGATGGCACAAAGGCCATCGTCAAATCCCTTGCAGAAGTTGGACACGGCATATCCGCCACCAAGAAGTAGGTATTGACCAGATGGATTTCCGTATTGCCGACACATTCACCGACAGTCTTGCCAAACTAACTGGCGATGAGCAGAAGGGTGTAAAAACCACTGCCTTTGACCTACAACTCAATCCGGCTCACCCCAGCATGAGCCTGCACAGGATTGAACAATCGAAGGACAAGCATTTTTGGTCGGTCAGGGTCAGTAGCGATATTCGCCTGATCGTGCATAAAACTGCAACTAGTTTTTTGCTCTGCTATGTGGATCATCATGACAAGGCCTACCAATGGGCTGAGCGTCGAAAGCTGGAAGTTCACCCCAAGACTGGCGCAGCACAGTGGGTTGAAATACGGGAGCGCGTGGAAGAAATTGTTGTTCGTGGCGGCGTGGTGGGGACTCTGCCCGAAAGTGCCAAAGCAACGGCGTCTAAGCCCGTAAGCGAGCCAAAGCCAAAAGCGCTGTTGTTCGCTGGTCAAACCGACGAGCTGCTGCTGAGCTACGGGGTTCCACCTGAATGGCTGGCTGACGTGCGCAAAGTGGACGAAGACAGCCTGTTGGCTCTGGCCGACCATCTGCCTGCGGAGGCGGCCGAAGCCTTGCTGGAACTGGCAACCGGCGGGGTACCGAAGCCAGTCGCGACGATCCAGCCTGGTGCCGATCCATTCAGTCACCCAGATGCGCAGCGTCGATTCCGGGTTATGAAGGATGTGGAGGAGTTGGAGCGCGCTCTTGACTTCCCTTGGGAAAAGTGGACCGTCTTTCTGCATCCAGCTCAGCGCCAATGGGTTGAGCGCGACTACACCGGACCGGCGCGAATCTCAGGCTCCGCTGGCACAGGCAAGACCATCGTTGCGCTG
The DNA here is from genome assembly GCA_044376885.1 of Hylemonella sp. Taxonomy (GTDB): domain Bacteria; phylum Pseudomonadota; class Gammaproteobacteria; order Burkholderiales; family Burkholderiaceae_C; genus JBEIGE01. Next base: position 2,286 of record JBILKC010000307.1, read on the forward strand.
CATCGTGCGGTTCATTTGGCTCGCCAACATCAAGACAGCCGGGTCTTGTTGGCGACGTTCTCCGAAACCTTGGCTAGTGCTCTTGCTACCAAACTGCAAAACTTGATTAGCAATCAGCCAAGACTGGCAGAGCGGCTGGAAATCCAGTCCATGACCGCCATTGGAAAACGACTTTATGGGGCGAATTGGGGGAAGCCGAAGCTTGCAACGCAGTCTCAAATGGGCCAAATCTTGCTTGATGCAGCAAAGGTTGATGCCCGTCTGAAGTTCGGCTTGCGCTTCTTATTGGGCGAGTGGGACGACCTCGTTGATGCATGGCAATTGAAGACCTGGGAGGCTTACAGAGATGTGAAGCGGCTGGGGCGCAAAACCCGACTTTCTGAAGCGCAGCGTGTAGCCCTGTGGGCAGTTTTCGAGAGAGCGCAAGAAGCGTTGAAGCAAGCTGGGTTGATCACGCATGCGGAGATGTTCAGCCGCCTTGCAGATAAAGCCGCGACGATGCCACATCAACCCTTCGATTTCGTGGTGGTTGACGAATCTCAGGACGTGAGCATCTCCCAGCTCAAGTTTCTGGCAGCAGTCAGCACCAGCCAAGGGCAAGTCCGACCGAACAGTTTGTTTTTTGCTGGAGACCTGGGGCAGCGGATTTTCCAGCAACCGTTCTCTTGGAAGTCTCTGGGTGTTGATATTCGCGGACGTTCGCGCACACTGCACATCAATTATCGAACCTCACATCAAATCAGGGCCCAGGCTGACCAACTGCTGGGGCCTGATGTTTCAGACGTGGACGGCAACATTGAAGACCGGCGCGGTACGGTCTCGGTCTTCAATGGGCCAGCCCCTGAAATTCGATCTTTCAAATCAGAGTTGGCGGAATGCAAGGCGGTTACCGCTTGGGTACTAGAAAGGGTGAAGGACGGTCTTGCACCACACGAGTTAGGCGTCTTTGTTCGCTCAGAGGCCCAGGTACCCCGGGCAGTGGCCGCAGTCACTGCTGCAGGTATTCCATTCAGCGTACTGGACGAGCATGTGGAGACTACCAATGGACAAGCCAGTGTTTGCACCATGCACTTGGCAATAGGCT
>JBILKC010000308.1:0-3366 GCA_044376885.1 Hylemonella sp.
GGTGACCATGAAGGTGCGCCGCGGCGCCTATGTGACCGAGGTGTCCAAGACCGACCTGGCCGATGTGTACCACCTGCTCAGCCTGCTGGAGAGCGACGCGGCAGGCGTGGTGGCCACCCAGGCCACCGACGCCGAACTGGCCGAGCTGCAAAAGCTGCACAAAGAACTGGAAGCTGCGGCACAACCTGCGAAAGGCGGCAAGGCCCTTAAACCCGCAGCGCCAGACACCGACCAGTTCTTCGCCCTGAACGAACAGTTTCACATGCGCCTGCTGGCCATTGCCAACAACCGCTGGCGCGACCAGATGGTGGCCGACCTGCGCAAGGTCATGAAACTCAACCGGCACAACTCCCTGCTCAAGACCGGGCGTATTGCCGAGTCATTGGCCGAACACCAGGCCATCATGGAGGCCCTGCTGGCGCGGGATGCGCAGCGCACGCAGCAGCGGATGCGGGCGCATTTTGCGAATGGGTTGGAGGCGGCGGAGTAGGTCTGACAAATCGCCTTGCCCATCCCCTGTCTCCCGACTTTATTGTGGCTACTTTGTGGTCACAATGTGGTTATAAAATGCGTGTAATATGGCTTTTCAGGAAAATCAAAGGCCTTCCGATCAAGGCAATCTAGGAGCGCATATGCAATCACGAATGGGTCTATTTGAAGCTGTACCGCCGGATGTCATGCAATTTGGACAAGGCGGTGCCTTTATGGCAAAGAAAGTCCCGGAACTGCTCGAACTCAAAAAAGAGGATGTTTCTCGCTTGTCAGGTGTAGCGCTGAGTTCAGTCCGTTATGACGATGCCATGCCATTGCCAGTTCGTGACCGGCTTGAGGAGATTGCCAACACTGTCAACATGGTTGCCACCATGTTCTCGGGGGACGTGAACCGCACGTCTGCTTGGTTTCGGGCACGTAACCCGATGCTCGGAGATATCTCTCCGAGGGACATGATCCGCTTGGGTCGTTATGAACGCCTGCGTAAGTTCATCATCAATGCAATGAATGAACGAAATGCAAAGCCAATATCCGCCTGAACCTCTGACCGGTTCAAGTTTTGGTCAAACGCAATACGCGCATTCCCAGCCGGAGCCCAGGCGTTGGCCCGCCTCCAACTGGTCTGCATGAACTTGAGCGGTTTACGCATGCGGATTTGCAGCACTGGCAGCAGGTTTCCAGAGACCTGGACGAGTTAAACGCTTCTCTGTACTTCGGCCTTGAGCCCGCACGCAGACGTCTGCGCGCTCGGCTTTGCGATGCAATCATTCAAACTGGTGGCGTGCAGGTCACTTTGGAGCAATGGGTTCGAATGGTGACCTATCAGTACAGCCTTGAACCACTGTCTTGTGCCGGAAGTCTGCAATCCATTGGCGGCCGATTTAACGCCGGACATGAACTAGACGACAACACGCTCAATCCATGGCCGGCCCTTTATCTTGCCGAGAATTTTGAAACCGCCTTCAGGGAGAAATTCCAGCTTTCCAGTACCGATTCCACACTTGGGCTATCGCCCAGTGAACTGGCCCTTGAACACGCAGTGAGTCACTCAACAGTCTTTGTCGGCGGTAAGTTGTGCAATATCTTTGATATGACCACGTTTACTGCGCTGAACTCCGTTGGCAAAATTTTTCGGGAAGTCAAGATGCCAAAGGAGGCAGTCGCCCTCGCGAAGAAGCTCAAAATCCCGAACGCCAGTTCCACCATGATCCAGAGTGGACAGCAGTTACACCATGCGCTGACCAAGCATAATTGGCGGATATTTCCAGTGCAGTTTGGCATCCCTTCCCCAAGTCAAATCATGGCAGAGTTGATTCGAGCTTGCGGGTATGAAGGCATCATGTATCCATCAAGCAAAGGCAAGGGCAGGTGCCTGGCCATATTCCCTGACAAACTCGCCGATGCCTCACATATTTCCTTAATCGGCAACGCGGCTAGCCCAAGCACGATTACGTGCCTCGATATCAATACCGCGCAATCACTTGAAGGCTGGGACTCGATTCCAAGAAATCGCAGACCTTAGGGGTGGCCGACCTGTGCAAGGTCATGAAGCCTAACCGGCACAACTCCCTGTTCAAGACCGGCTGCATCGAAGAAGCTCTGGCCGAGCACCAGGCCATCATGGTCGCGCTGCTTGCTCGGGAGGCTGCGGAGGAAGTTGGCGAGCAAAGAAGCTGTCATTGGCTCAGTCAGTTCTAGTTGCATCCAGTTGTAGAGTAGGCTAGTAACTCAGCTCCGGTGGGTGGATTATCCCAGTGAAAATCTTGAACTAAGTACCTCAGGTTCTCGCCAAACCACCGCTAACGGAAAGAAAAACGGTTATGGAATTCAAACTAAATGAATATCGACAGGGTGTGACTGATGACGAACTCCTGTCCAACGTTAAACACGTTGCGGGTCTTGTCGGAGATCAGTATTTGTCATTTAGCCTATACAAAATCCACGGTAAATATTCAGAGGGTACTTTTCGAAAAAGATTTGGATCTTGGTCAAATGTTTTGAACAAACTTGGGTTGCGTATCCAAAAAAAAGCCCTCGAGATGAAACGGATTTCCGATGAAGAAATGATCAACGATCTGAGACGTGTAGCAGAGCTTCTAGGCAGAAAAGTCGTGACCTCAACGGTATACGACAGACACGGCAAATACTCCTATCCAACAATATCCGAAAGATTTGGAAATTGGTCCAATTTTTTAGCAAAGTCAGGGCTCGAAGCAACGGGCCATATCAGAAACGTCAGTGATGAAGACTTGTTTTTAGAGATTGAAAGAATTTGGACGACTTTAGGAAAGCAGCCCACAACAACTGAAATGAAGAAGGGCATTTCAAAGTATTCCCTAGATACGTATTCACGTAGGTTTGGCGGTTGGCGCAATGCTCTCCTAGCGTTCCTCGATCATGTAAACGCCGATGGACAAAGCGACGACGAAGCAGAAGCCGTTGAGATCTACCCAATTGTTAAGCCATCCGAAAGAAGTAAAGCACAGTTCAGCACTAGAGTCTCAACAAAACGTACATCAAGAAACATCAACCTCAAACTCAGGTTTACAGTGCTGCAAATGGACAAATTTCGCTGCCGCTCCTGCGGCGCGTCGCCAGCAAAAGATCCAAAAGTTGAATTACACATTGATCACATTATTCCGTGGTCAAAAGGTGGCGAAACCGAAATCATTAACCTTCAGACGCTTTGTTTGAAATGCAATCTGGGAAAAAGCAACCACGAGTTCCCATAAGCCGGTTTAGCGAGGGTATGACGGTGCATTTGCGGGTTATTTCGTCACCCACCAAAGCATTCCCCGCATTCGTCTTGAGACTGCTCGCATCCCCAGCCAGAGTAGCCATCATGACCAAAACTTGTTTGATCCGCCACGAAAT
>JBILKC010000309.1:0-3357 GCA_044376885.1 Hylemonella sp.
CCGTAAAGCCCACATCTGGATGCCACACATGGGTTACTTTGAGCAATTTCGCAGCTGGTGTACCGAGAATTGCATTGACATGCTCTTCAGCTGAACCATCGTCAGCCACAACCACACTAAACTGTGTATCGTTTTGATATTGAAGGCCCTCCAAAACTGCCAACAAGGCATCGCTGCGGTTGTAGGTGGTGATCACCACAGAAATCGACGGGTACGTGTTCATTTTGAACTAGACTACCGGGCAAGTTGAACTACCCATGAATATAAGCGGTTCAACCGCCGAGAATTGTCCTGATAAGTTTTTTAGCCGGCGGATGCTAACACCCTCAATGCCCAAAATTTCCGCATACATCATCGCATATAACGAAGCCGAAAAAGTCAAGGCCACACTTGAGAGTGTGCGTTGGGCTGATGAGGTTGTGCTTGTGGACTCTCACAGCACCGATGGCACCCAGGACATTGCAAGCCAAATGGGCGCGCGGGTAGTGCAAGTTCAATTCAAGGGTTTTGGCAACTTGCGTAACCAGGCCATTGAAGCCTGCAGCCACGATTGGATTTTCAGTCTGGATGCCGACGAGCGATGCACGCCAGAGGTAGCCGATGAAATTAAGCACATCATCAACGACGCTGATTCACAGGATGCCTACTGGGTTCCAAGGCGCAACTTCTTTATGGGCAAATGGATCAGGCATTCCGGCTGGTATCCCAACTACCGTCAGCCCCAGCTGTTTCGCAAAAGCTGCATGCATTACGATGACAAGCCGGTGCATGAGGGCTATATCCTGAACTCAGCCAAGCCTATTGGCCACCTGACCAACGCCATCTGGCAATTCCCCTTCAAGAACATGGCCGAGGTTATGCACAAGGCCAACCGCTACTCCAGCCTCGGAGCCGAGAAGATCATACATAAGCGTATCTCCATGGGATCGGCCCTGGCACACGCTAGCTGGTCGTTCGTCAAACACTACGTCTTCAAGCGAGGCTTTCTGGACGGCTGGGCCGGCTTTGTGATTGCCCTAGGCAATTTTGAGGGTACCTTCTATCGGTATGTTAAAGCGTTGGAGATGCAGAAGGGGGAGGCGTGGAACTCACCAGCGAAACTGGTTAAGTTGGACAAGCGAGCATGACTCAGGCTCCATCCGCCCAGACCAGTAACCGGGCGTTGTATTTCCGGCTGTTGGGCTACGTCAGGCCGTACTGGAAGGTCTTTACGCTGGCGGTACTAGCCATGGTTTGCACAGCTGCTACAGAGCCAGTTTTTCCAGCCATCATGAAGCACTTGCTGGACAATGGCTTTAAATCGGGGGATGCGCGTTTAGTATGGGCTATTCCGATTGGGGTCGTGCTGCTGTTCTTTACGCGCGGTGTGCTGTCGTTCTGCACCAGCTATCTGATGACCTGGATCTCGACTCAGCTGGTGACGGACATCCGCCGCGAGATGTTTGCCAAAATCTTGGTGCTACCGACCCAGACCTTTCACGACCAGTCTGCGGGCAAATTCATCTCCAGGATCCTGTATGACGTGAACAACGTCAACCAGGCGGCCACCACCGTACTGGTGTCAGCTATACGAGAGTCACTGACCGCAATGGCCTTAGTGGCTTATCTACTCTACCTGGACTGGCAGCTGACGCTAATCACCCTGGTCACCGCGCCGGTGATCGCGGTGATCATGAAGGGTTTCGGCAAACGCATCCGAATGGCCAGCAGAACCAATATGGAATCGATGCGCTCCATCTCCCACACCATCGAGGAGACGGTCACGGCCCAGAAGGTCGTCAAGATCTATGGCGGCCAGACGAAGCTGATCAAAAGATTCTTCCGCGATACCGAAGGTTTTCGCCGCTCGCTGATGCGCGAGGCAGTGCCGGCTTCGGCTCTGACACCCATTACTCACATCGCAGCATCGGTGGCAGTGGCCATCATCATCTTTATGGCGCTAAGTCAGACAACAGGCCAGGCAAGCGCCTCTGCTGGCGGCTTCGTGTCGTTTATCACCGCCATGCTGATGCTGATCTCGCCCATCAAACAGCTCACCACCATTAGCCCAATGCTGCAGCGTGGCTTGGCTGCCTGCGAGAGCATGTTCGACTTGCTGGACTCAACCACAGAAGAAGATGAAGGACTAAAGCTGTTAACGCATGTCCGAGGCGACATCGAATTCGATCTCGTACGCTTCAGCTACCCCGGCGCAGAACGCACAGCACTGAATGGGATCAGTTTCAGGGTGAATTCAGGCCAAACAGTGGCCCTGGTCGGTGCCTCTGGCGGCGGCAAGACCACCATCAGTGCCTTGATTCCGCGCTTCTACAGCCCGACCTCCGGGCGCATCCTGATCGACGGCACCGACATCCAGCAGCTCACCCTGGCCAGCCTGCGCCACAACATAGCGCTGGTCAGCCAGGACATCGTGCTCTTTAACGACTCTGTTGAAGCCAACATCGCCTTTGGCTCCCGCGAAACGTCCACTCGTGACGATGTGATTTCTGCGGCCAAGGCCGCGAATGCCTGGGACTTCATCCAGCAGTTGCCCCGAGGGCTGGACACAACGATAGGCGAAGACGGGGCCAAGCTTTCTGGTGGCCAACGCCAGCGTATCGCCATTGCACGGGCGCTGCTGAAGAATGCGCCTCTGTTGATCCTGGACGAGGCCACTTCGGCGCTAGATACCGAAAGTGAACGCCAAGTGCAAGCGGCCTTGGCAACCCTGATGAAGAACCGCACCACACTTGTCATTGCCCACCGCCTGAGCACCATCGAGCATGCAGACCAAATCCTGGTACTCGATCAGGGCCGCATCGTAGAGACCGGCAAACATGCCGAACTGCTGGCCCAAGGCGGCTACTACGCCAATCTGACCCGGATGCAATCGTGACCATTCCTATCCTCATGTACCACCAGATCGACGCGCCACCGCCCCGGGGAACATCACTGCGTGGCCTGATCGTAGCGCCCTCTTCCTTTGCCTGGCAGATGCGCATGCTCCGCCTGATGGGTTACAAGGGTCTGTCCATGACAGAACTTGAGCCTTACCTGAAAGGCGAGAAGCAAGGCAAGGTGGTGGGTATTACCTTTGACGACGGCTATCAGAACAATCTGCACCATGCCCTGCCCCTTCTGCGCAAGCATGGCTTTACCGCCACCTGCTACGGCGTGAGCAGCATGATAGGTGGCACCAACAGCTGGGATCACGGCAAAGTGGCCGAAAAAACCCTGATGACGCTGGACGACTGGCACGCTTGGCGCAACGGCGGCATGGACATTGGCTCGCACACGCGCACCCACGCGAAGTTGACCGAACTGCCAGCACAAGAGGCGCTGGCACAAATAATCGGCTCTAAACATGAACTGGAACAA
>JBILKC010000310.1:0-3355 GCA_044376885.1 Hylemonella sp.
GATTTGCGCCTCGGCCGGTAACCACGCCCAGGGCGTGGCTCTAGGCGCACGCAAGTTGGGATGCCGCGCTGTGATTGTGATGCCCACCACCACACCCCGGGTAAAAATAGACGCAGTGCAAGCCCTGGGTGGCGAGGTATTGCTGCATGGCGATAGCTACTCGGATGCCCACGCCCACGCCGTGACCCTTGAGAAAAAGCAGGGTCTGACCTTTGTGCACCCGTTTGACGACCCCGATGTCATTGCCGGACAGGGCACGATTGCCATGGAAATTCTGCGCCAGCTGCAGGGCCTGGGCAGCGCCAGTGACGCGCTGCTCAACCCCAGACTGGACGCGGTGTTTGTGGCCATTGGCGGGGGTGGACTGATCAGCGGTGTTGCCAGTTACATCAAGGCGGTCCGCCCGGAAATCACGGTGATTGGGGTGCAAATGAACGACTCCACCGCCATGATGCAGTCGGTGGCGGCGGGCAAGCGCATCACCCTGGCTGATGTAGGCCTGTTCTCGGATGGCACGGCCGTCAAGTTGGTGGGCGAAGAAACCTTTCGCCTGACGCGCACTTTGGTGGATGAGTTCATCACTGTGGACACCGACGCGGTATGCGCTGCCATCAATGATGTGTTTGTCGACACGCGCAGCATTGTGGAGCCGGCTGGCGCATTGGGGGTGGCGGCGATCAAGCAGTATGTGGCCAAACACAAGAAAAAAGGCGAAACCTATGCCGCGATTTTGTGCGGCGCCAATATGAACTTTGACCGCCTGAGCTTCGTGGCCGAACGCACCGGGGTGGGCGAGGAGCGTGAAGCGCTGTTTGCGGTGACCATCCCCGAGGAACGCGGCAGCTTTAGGCGTTTTTGCGAGTTGATCGGTAACTTGCCCGGAGCAAGTCAAAGCGCAGGTGCCAAGCCTGCGAACAGCAAAAGCAGCACCAGCAAGGGCCATGCCGCAGTAGCCCGCAACGTGACCGAGTTCAATTACCGCATCAGCGACGCAGCCCAGGCGCATGTATTTGTGGGGCTGACTACCAGCGCCAAAGGGGAGAGTGCGCGGATTGCCAGAATCTTCACCCAACAGGGCTTTAAAGCTCTGGATTTGACCCACGACGACCTGGCCAAAGAGCATATCCGGCACATGGTGGGTGGGCATTCCAAGTTGGCAAAAGACGAGCGTCTGCTGCGTTTTGTCTTTCCGGAGCGACCGGGTGCGTTGATGAAGTTTTTACGCCTGATGCGCCCGGGCTGGAACATCAGCCTGTTCCATTACCGCAACCAGGGTGCCGACTTTGGCCGAATTTTGGTCGGACTACAGGTGCCCAAGGCTGACGCAGCGGCGTTCGAGTCGTTTTTGACCACGCTGGGTTACCCCTGCGTAGAAGAAACCCTCAATCCGGCTTACCGCCTGTTCCTGCAGACTTGAAGCATAAATTAACCCAATCCCTTACCAATACTGAGGAGTTTGCTATGAATTTTGAAATGATCACGGTGAGTACACAAGCCGACAAGGTGGGAATTGTCACGCTGAACCGGCCCAAACAGCTCAATGCGCTCAACGACCAGCTGATGGACGAGTTGGGCAGTGCCCTGAAAGCCTTTGATGCCGATCCGCAAATCGGCTGCATGGTCATCACGGGCAGCGAAAAAGCCTTTGCCGCCGGCGCTGATATCGGCGCCATGGCCAATTACAGCTTTGCCGACGTGTACAAGGGCGACTACATCACCCGCAACTGGGAGCAGATTCGCAGCATCCGCAAGCCGGTGATTGCTGCGGTCAGCGGCTTTGCGCTGGGCGGGGGCTGTGAGCTGGCCATGATGTGTGACTTCATCATCGCTGCTGACAATGCCAGATTCGGCCAGCCAGAGATCAAGCTGGGCATTATTCCCGGAGCCGGGGGTACGCAACGGCTGCCGCGCGCTGTGGGCAAGGCCAAAGCGATGGACATGGCCTTGACAGGGCGCATGATGGACGCGACCGAGGCCGAGCGCGCCGGGCTGGTCAGCCGCGTGGTACCCCTTGACAAGCTGATGGAGGAAACACTGGGTGCTGCGCTGATGATTTGCGACTACTCGCAGGTGGCGGTGATGGCGGCAAAAGAGTCGGTGAACCGGGCGTTTGAGGGGGGACTGACTGACGGCGTGATGTTTGAGCGCCGCCTGTTCCACGCGCTGTTTGCCACGGCCGACCAGAAAGAGGGCATGGACGCCTTTGTCAACAAGCGCAAGGCGGTGTTCTCCCACAGTTAGTCGCGCCACACAATGCGCCAAGCAAAGTTGTCAATTGGCTATAATGCGGCTCCGTGGTGATATAGCTCAGTTGGTTAGAGCGCAGCATTCATAATGCTGATGTCGGTGGTTCAAATCCACCTATCACCACCAATATTTGATTAAAAAGCCACTGCAAAGCAGTGGCTTTTTGACTTGGATTGTGCGCCTGGACCCTGTCTCAGTGCGTTTGATGTGCGTTCTTTCTTCAACCTCAGCCTCTGGATATTCACCATGAACCGCTGTGTTTCGATACCCCTGCGCGCGCCGCAAGCCTTGTCGGCAAACTCAAAACCTAGAGCACTGGCAACTCTGGTCCTTGGTACTTGGCTCGCAACTTTATGGCTTGTATTGCTCAGGCCAAGTTGGGCCGTTGCCAGCCAAGAGCAGCTGCCCGAGCGCATTCCCCCGATTTCCAGACTTGCCAAATTCGGCGTGCTGGTGATCACTCAGCCGCCCGAGGCGTTGCTGGATGGACGGCCGGCAAGGCTGTCTCCGGGCGCCCGCATCCGGGGCGTCAACAACATGCTGGTGTTGTCCGGTACCCTGGTGGGACTGGAGCTGCAGGTTTTATACACCCGCGAAAAGCCGGGCTTGGTGCATGAGGGCCTGATGTCTGAGGGTCTGGTACATGAAGTCTGGGTTCTGAGCCCGGAGGAAATGCGCAAACTTCTGGAGAATCCGCGATGAGCAAAAAAGTCTTTATCAAAACCTTTGGCTGCCAGATGAACGAGTATGACTCGGACAAGATGGCTGACGTGTTGCAGGCCGCGCAGGGCTATGAAAAAACCCAGAATGTGGATGAGGCTGACCTGATTCTGTTTAACACCTGCTCGGTGCGTGAAAAAGCCCAGGAGAAGGTGTTCTCAGACCTGGGCCGCGTGCGGCACTTGGCCAAAAAGGGGGTTCAAATTGGTGTGGGCGGCTGCGTAGCCAGCCAGGAGGGGGCCGAGATCATCAAGCGCGCGCCCTTTGTCGATGTGGTGTTTGGCCCGCAAACCCTGCACCGCCTGCCCGATCTGCTCGACGCTCGCAGGGCAACGAACAAACCGCAGGGGGACATCAGCTTTCCGGAACTTGAAAAGTTTGACCATCT
>JBILKC010000063.1:0-11139 GCA_044376885.1 Hylemonella sp.
AAGTCACGGAGGTGAGGTCGCGTGCTGCCTGCGATCTGCGCTGGCAGCCCCAACATTTGGTTGAAATCGCAGTCGTAGAGATCACCCTGCCAGTCCACGCTGACCATGCTGCGGCACATCACCGTATCAAGGTTCTGCACTTGGAATGAGTCACGCAAAAGTTGCATGTATTCAACAAATGTTCCCTTGCTCACCAAGGTACTGCCAAAGCGCTGAATCGGCATATTGGTCAGTGCAAAAAGATGGTTGAAACGTATGCCAAAGTGCATCAGTAATTCACGCTTGTAGTCTTCCTCCAATTCGCCCTGTGGTGGTGGCAAGGAGGCACCCTGCGGGTTGTAGACCAGGTTCAGGACCAAACCGGTTCCTTCCTGACCGTAGCCCAAAGCGTTGAGCGCACGCAAGCCGGAAATGCTCCGATCAAACACCCCGTCACCGCGCTGGCGATCCACGTTGGCAGGGGAATAACAGGGCAGTGAGGCCGTCACTTCAACCCCTTGCGCCGCCAGAAACTCGGCCAGTCCCGCTTGCCCTTGCTCGGAGAGGATCGTCAGGTTGCAACGATCGATCACACGCACACCGAGTGCGCGTGCGCCGCTCACCAGTTCGCGGAAATGGGCATTGAGTTCGGGTGCTCCGCCCGTCAAATCGAGTGTGCCTGGGCGGCGTACACGCAACACCTCAAGTACCAGGGCTACGGTTTGGGCGTCCATCATTTCGGTACGGTTCGGTCCTGCATTGACATGACAGTGCAGGCAGGTCTGGTTGCACTTGTAGCCCAGATTGACTTGCAAAACATCGAAGGTGTGGCGTCGGATGGCGGGAAAATCTGTCGTTTGGAGCAAGGGCAGTGTGGGTCGCATGGTGTTTGTGCTTGGGATAACGAGGGGAATTAGTGCCATTTATACGCCGGACCGACCTGAACGGTTGTAAGACGAGAAAAATACCTTGCGGATGACGCCGCTGCTCGGGCTTGGGTTATTTCGCGTCACAATGAGTCCATGAATTCCCAAATTCTTTCGATTCCCGGTTCCAGCGCTGTGATTCTTGACTCTCCGCACAGTGGTACCGCTTACCCGGCAGACTTTGACTACTCCTGCGATTTGGCAACGCTCAGGCGGGCCGAAGACACCCATGTGGAGAAACTCTACAGCTTTGCCCCTGAGCTGGGTGTTGCCTGGATTGAGGCGCTGTTTCCGCGCAGCTATCTGGATGCCAATCGGGATATCACCGAGCTGGATGTCACCCTCATGAACGAGCCCTGGCCAGACCCTGTTGCAACCGACCCCAAAGTGCTCAGCAAAGTCAGGCTGGGCAAGGGCTTGATCTGGCGCTACACCGACGATGGCGTGCCGATTTACCAGCGCCAACTCTCGGTGCAAGAGGTCCGTCAACGCATTGCGAGTTGCTGGAAGCCCTACCATGCGGCCGTGGCGGATGCCATCGACGCTGGACACCGACAACATGGGTACAGCATTCATATCAATTGCCACTCCATGCCGGCGGTTGCTTCGAGCCACGCCACCGAGTTTCCCGGGCTGGCTCACGCTGACTTTGTGGTTGGTAATCGGGATGAATCCACGTCCAGTAAAGATTTAGCGCTATTGATTTGCGAGCATTTAAGAGCCCATGGTTATTCGGTGGACTACAACCATCCCTACAAAGGGGTAGAGTTGGTGCGTCGTCACTCCAACCCGGCGCAGCACCGTCATAGCGTGCAGTTGGAGATCAACCGCAAGTTGTATATGGACGAGCAAACCCTGGAAATCTCCGAAGGTTTTGGCCCCTTGCAGCACGCTTTGAGGTCACTGGTCGAACTGCTGCTTCAAACCGACCCGAGGCGCTGATGGATCAGGTGGATTGCGTCGTCATCGGCGCCGGGGTGGTTGGCCTGGCGGTGGCACGTGCCTTGGCGCTGTCGGGGCGTGAAGTGCTGGTGTTGGAAGGCGCCAACGCCATCGGCACCCAAACCAGCTCGCGCAACAGTGAAGTCATCCATGCCGGCATTTATTACCCAAAAGGTTCGCTGAAAGCCTTGTTGTGTGTCCAAGGCAAGCGCATGCTGTACGACTACTGCGCAGAGCGGGGCATTGGCCACAGCCGCTGCGGCAAACTGATTGTTGCCACCAGTGTTGCGCAAGTGGCTTACCTGCAAGACATCGTTGCCAAAGCAGCTGCCAACGGCGTTAATGATCTGGTGTTGCTCAACGCGGAGCAGGCACGCGATCTGGAGCCCGAACTGAATTGTGTGGCGGCAGTGCTGTCGCCCAGCACCGGCATTGTGGACAGTCATGCCTTGATGCTGAGCTTGCAGGGCGATCTGGAAAATGCGAGCGGCATGGTGGTTTTTAACGCGCCGGTCGTGAAGGCTCAGGTATCACCCGCTCGCATGGTTGTGCAAACCAGTGATGGCACACAACTGGTGGCCAAGACCCTGATTAATGCTGCAGGATTGCATGCACCCACTCTGGCCGCCACATTTGAGGGACTGGATCAAGAGCATGTGCCTCAGGCTTATTACTGCAAGGGCAACTATTTCACCCTGTCAGGGAAATCTCCGTTCAGCCGTCTGATCTACCCCGTGCCTGAGGCCGATGGTCTGGGTGTTCACCTCACCCTGGACCTGGGTGGGCAGGCCAAGTTCGGGCCGGATGTCGAGTGGGTTGATTCTGCCGAGGATCTGCAGGTGAACCCCGAGCGCGGTGAGGTTTTTTATGCAGAGGTTCGCAAATACTGGCCCAACTTGCCAGACGGTGCTTTGTTGCCTGATTACGCGGGCATACGTCCCAAAATACGGCCGGCCACACAAGCTGCGGCAGATTTTGTGATTCAGGGTGCTTCAACTCATGGCATCGAAGGGTTGGTCAATCTGTTCGGTATTGAGTCGCCTGGATTGACCAGTGCATTGGCGATTGCAGACAAGGTGCTCGGCGTGGTGGAGCAGCGGCCCTGAGCAACGGCTTGAGCGGCGCGATTAATCTGGTCAAGCGGTTTCCATGCGCAGGGATTTGAGGGCTAGCGCGCACTCGCGAACCAAATCGGGGCCTTTGTAAATCAAGCCGGTGTAGATCTGAACCACATCAGCACCGGCTTGAATTTTGCTCACGGCATTTTCAGCGCTCAAAATGCCACCAACCCCGATGATGGGAAAACTGTTGCCCAGCAAGGCACGAAGCTGTCGAATCACGGCATTGCTTTGTGCCAGTACTGGCGCGCCGGACAAGCCACCTGTTTCTTCGGCATGCTGCTGACCTTGGACAGCGTCGCGGTTTAATGTGGTGTTGGTCGCAATCACGCCCCAGCTGTTGTTAGCCTGTCCATCGGTATGTGTGCCGTAACGCTGCAAGGTGCTGGCAATCAGCTTGATTTGGGTTTCATCCAGATCAGGCGCAATTTTCAAAAAAATCGGGATGTTTCGGCCATGTTCGGCAGACAGGGCCAGCCGTCGCTCGGACAGTTGCTCAAGCAGTCTATCGAGCGCTTCATCGCTTTGCAGGGAGCGCAGGTCTTTGGTGTTTGGACTGGAAATATTGACGGTGACATAGTCGGCATGCGGGTAGACGCCAGACAGTGCACTCAGGTAGTCATTGGAAGCTTGATCAATGGGTGTTGCCGCATTTTTACCAATGTTCAAGCCCAGCAGCATGGGGTGGTCGCCCCCCTTGCTACGAAACCTTGCCCGCAGCACGTTGGCAACAAAAGCCTGCATGCCGTCGTTGTTAAACCCGAGCCGGTTGATCAGGGCATTGGATTGGGGCAGGCGGAACATCCGCGGTTTGGGATTGCCGGGCTGCGGCAATGGTGTCACGGTGCCAACTTCCACGAAGCCAAAGCCCAGTGCGCCCAGGGCGTCGATGCAGCGAGCGTTTTTGTCCAGGCCTGCGGCAAGGCCAACCCGGTTAGGAAAGCGCAGCCCCGCCACCACCACCGGATCTTCCACACGTTTGCTGCAGTAAGCCCAGGATAAAGCTGAATTCTGGGATTTGCTCAGAAGGTTCAGGGTCAGGTCATGCGCGGCTTCGGGCTCCATGTTGAACAAAAAGGGGCGGGCCAGATGGTAGGGGATCAGAGACATCAGATAATTCCTTGGTTCAACCAGATTTTCACCTATCGACCATCGCCATGCTCACTCAAGACGAACTTAAAACCCTGGTCGGCCAAGCCGCCCTGTCCTACATCACACCGGGCGAAATTGTTGGGGTGGGAACCGGCTCAACGGTCAACAAATTCATTGATGCGCTTGCCGGCATCAAGGACAAAATTCCGGGGGCGGTGTCCAGTTCCCAGGCCAGTACCGAGCGATTGCTGGCGCATGGTATTCGCGTGTTTGACGCCAATGAGGTGGGGGAATTGTCGGTTTATGTCGATGGCGCTGACGAAATTGACGCGCAGGGTTGCATGATCAAAGGTGGCGGCGCTGCATTGACGCGCGAGAAAATTGTGGCTGCGCAGTCACGCCAATTTATCTGCATTGCGGATGAAAGCAAGTGGGTCTCCACCCTGGGTAAATTCCCCTTGCCGGTAGAGGTGGTTCCCCTGGCTGCCCAACGGTTGGTGAGGCAATTTGCCGCCCTCGGAGGTCGTGCAACACTGAGAATGAAAGAGGGCGCTGCTCTAGTGACAGACAACGGCCAGCATATTTTGGATGTCACTGGTTTGAGTATTGCTCAGCCCTTGGCGTTTGAATCTGAAGTGAACCAGTGGCCGGGAGTGGTCACTGTCGGGGTTTTTGCGCATCAGCGCGCCCATCTGTGTTTATTGGGTACCGCGCAAGGCGTCAAGACGATCCATTTCTAGACAGCGGTCTTCAGAACCGAATTCCAGCTGGGTTGTCCGGTGTCCTTGAAGGCAGTGCAGGGCTGGACGGCGCAGGCGGAAATGCCGCCGGATTTTGGGCTTGGGCACCTGTATTGACTGCAATGGATGCAGGTGGAGCTACCAGGGGAGTGGCGATGCCTCCACGATAAGTGGCGGGCAACTGAGAGGTTTTGGGATAACCAGCGGCATCCAAAAACTGATGCCACTGGCCTTCGGCAAAGCCTTTGATGTGCTGCCCGCCGATGGTCAGGAAGGGCAGGGAGATCTCGCCACTCAAGCGTTGCAAGGCGTCGGCATCTGCCAGTGTTGTGACGGTACGCTCAGCATAGGGGATGCCACGTGAGCGCAGCAGGCCGCGACCCGCGGAACAAGGGCTGCAGTTGTCACCGGTATAAAGGACAACAGGGAACCGGTTGGCAATCTGACGCAGTTCAAATGTCAAGCCATCCGGGGTGGTGCGATCAACTGGCAAGCGGCTGCTTGCAGATGGTGTGGGTGTACTGTCTTTGCCCGTGGAGGGTTTGTCTGAAAAGCTCACAGCGCCATCAGACCCGACTGTTCGAAAGATGACTTGGGCTTGGGCCTGGGCTGCAGTGCAGCCCAGAACCAAAAGGAAGATGCATGATGCAGAAGTCAGCTTACACATCCTTTGACCTCCCCTGCCGCGCACGGCGTTTAACGCAAGCTTAATTCATTGATGCATGCCCTGATGCCTGAGCAGGGCATCGAGCTTGGGTTCACGACCCCGGAAGGCCTTGAACGATTCCATGGCAGGCCGGCTACCACCCGCCTCCAGAATCGACTTCAGGTATTGTTTTCCGGTTTCGGGATTGGGTAAACCATCATTGCCCTTGGTTTCTTCAAATGCTGCGTAAACATCCGCGCTGAGCACTTCAGCCCATTTGTAACTGTAATAGCCTGCCGCGTAACCGCCCGCAAAAATATGGCTGAAAGTGTGTGCGGTACGGCTCCACGGCGGGGGCTGGAGAACGGCAACTTCCTGGCGCACTTCGGCCAGCAGCGGCATGATTTCGTGTGCGGGATCGTGAGAGGTATGCAACAGCATGTCAAACAGGGAGAACTCAATTTGGCGCAGCATTTGAAGACCGCTCTGAAAGTTTTTTGCGGCCAGCATTTTTTCAAACAAGGCGCGTGGTAGGTGTTCGCCGGTGTCCACATGGGCCGTCATGTGTTTGAGAACATCCCATTCCCAGCAAAAATTTTCCATGAATTGGCTCGGCAACTCCACGGCATCCCATTCGACGCCACTGATTCCTGAAACATCCCGTTCCTCAACCTGGGTGAGCAGGTGATGCAAGCCATGTCCGAATTCATGAAACAGGGTGGTCACATCATCATGGGTCAGCAAGGCGGGTTTGCCATCCACACCATCGGCAAAGTTGCAGACCAGATGGGCTACCGGCGTTTGCAGTGTGCCGGTATCCGGCCTTAACCAGCGCGCCCGGACATCGTCCATCCAGGCGCCACCTCGCTTGCCATTGCGCGCCGCCGGATCCAGATAAAACTGCCCGATCAGCTGGTGATGGCGCTCAATCCGGTAGAACTCAACACGGGGGTGCCAGACCGGGGCCTGGTCCCGGCTGATGCTGACATCGAACAGTGTTTCGACAATTTTGAACAACCCAGCCAGTACCTTGGGCGCTGTGAAATAAGCTTTCACCTCTTGTTCGCTGAAGGCATATTTGGCTTCCTTGAGCTTTTCGCTCACAAAGGGAAGGTCCCAGGGCTGGGGATCATGAAGGTTCAGCGCGCTGGCTGCAAACTGGCGTAATTCGACCAAGTCCTGCTCGGCAAAAGGCCGGGCCCGTCCAGCCAGGTCGCGCAGAAAGTCAATCACATGCTGCGCGGATTCAGCCATTTTTGGAACGACCGAGAGTTCGCCGAAATTGCCAAATCCCAGCAACCTGGCTTCTTCCAGCCGAAGTGCCAGAATCTCCTTGATCACTTCAGAGTTATCGAACTTTGTTGACTCTCCATCGGCCTGGTCTGAGGCCCGGGTCACGTAGGCGCGGTAAAGCTTTTGGCGTAAGGCGCTGTTTTGGGCAAACTGCATCACCGGCAGGTAGCACGGCATCTTCAGTGTCAGCTTGTAGCCCGATTGGCTCGCAGCTTCTGCTGCGGCAAGCGCTGTTTTCTTGACATCATCCGGCACGCCGTCAAGTTCGGCTTCGGTCGCAAAGTAGGCAAAGGCATCGGTGGCATCCAGCGCGTTTTCGCTGAACTTCTGGCTCAACTCGGCTTGCCGTTCCTGAATTGCGGCAAAGCGCTCGCGCTCCTGCCCGGCGAGCTCTGCTCCGCCCAGAACAAAATTGCGCATGGCATTTTTGTGGGCCTGACGTTGTTCGGCATTGAGGCCGTTGACATCAATGGCGCGGTATTTTTTGAACAGCCGCTCATCAGAACCCAGGCGTGTCCAGAACTCAGTCACTTTGGGCAAAGCCTCGTTGAAAGCGGCACGAAGTTCCGGCGTGTCGACGACACTGTTGAGGTGGCTGACAACGCCCCAGGCCCGCCCCAGCTTTTCTGTGCAGACATCCAACTCCCGGGAAATGGAGTCCCAGCGGGCGGGAAACTCGGGCCTTGTGACCACTTCAAGGGCGGCATTGGACTGAGCCAGCAAGGCGTCGATAGCCGGAGCGACGTGCTCCGGAAGAATCTGGTCAAACAAGGGCAGACCAGAAAAATCAAGCAGGGGGTTGTTCATGGACATCAGGTGGGATCAGTCAGCAGTGGTTTCAAGGGGTAACCGAAGATGCAGCGCATGCCTCGGCAGCTTGCAGGGTATTGACCAACAGCATGGTGATGGTCATCGGTCCAACGCCTCCTGGAACCGGGGTGATAAAGCCAGCAACGTTCTTGACACCTTCAAAATCCACATCCCCGCACAATTTGCCTTCGTCATTGCGGTTCATGCCAACGTCAATGACCACCGCGCCGGGTTTGACCATGTCGGCGGTCAGCACATTGCGTTTACCTACCGCAGCAACAACAAGATCTGCCTGCAATGTCATGGCCTTGAGATCCTGGGTTGCGCTGTGGCAAATGGTGACCGTGGCATTTTTTTGGAGCAACATCAGCGCCATGGGCTTGCCCACGATGTTGCTGCGCCCAATCACCACGGCATGTTTGCCGCGCAGGTCGTAAGCAATGCTTTCAATCATTTTCATGCAACCATAAGGCGTACACGGCCAGAATCCGGGTTGACCCACCATGAGCGCACCGGCGCTGGCGACATGAAAGCCATCAACATCCTTGGAGGGTGAGATGGCTTCAATGACCTTGTGGGCGTCTATGTGCGCTGGCAGCGGCAGCTGCACCAGAATGCCGTGAATGGTGGTGTCTTGATTCAGCGTCTCAATGCGTGCCAGCAGCGCTGCCTCACTCAGGGAGTCCGGGTGTTTTTCCAGAACAGAATGCAGGCCACTGTCCTGACAGGCCTTGACTTTATTGCGCACATAAACCGCTGAGGCCGGGTTGTCACCCAACACAATCACGGCCAGGCCGGGCTTGATACCACGGGTTTTTAGCAGGTTTACCCGCAGTGCTACGTCGTTGCGCAACTGCTTGGAAAGGGCGTTGCCGTCAATAATCTGCCCGGTACTGGCGTTCATTATCTCGTTTCCTTATTGCTGAATTGCCCTAAAACCCTTATTGGTATTGGTATTGGGCTTGTTGCTACTGAAAAAGTAGTTTCAGGATTTCGGGGTGTTTTGTCCAAGCGCAATCTTGAGCAAATCTGCCACTGTGTTGGCGTTGAGCTTTTCCATGATGTTGGCCCGGTGGGCTTCAACGGTCTTGATGCTGATCCCCAGATCGTCGGCGATCTGTTTGTTCAGTCGACCGGCCACGATGCGTTCCATGACCTGGCTTTCCCGCATGGTTAACTTGGAAAGCAAGGCATCGCGACTGGCCGCCTGCTGGAAGTCTACAAAGGTTGCGCGGGCATGATCGAGCATGGCTTCGACCAGCGCCAGCAAGTGATCTTCCTTGAATGGCTTCTGAATAAAATCCATTGCCCCTTTTTTCATGGTTTCAACGGCCATGGGCACATCCCCATGACCCGTGATAAACACAATAGGCAGGGGAGAGCGGCTTTCAAGCAGCCGGTTTTGCAGTTCAAGTCCTGTCATCCCGCTCATGCGGATGTCCACAATCAGGCAGGCAATCTCTCGCGGGTCATAGCGAGCAAGAAAGTTCTCTGCCGATTCAAAGCAGCGCACACGGTAATCTTTCCCTTCCAGCAACCACTGAAGCGAATCCCTTACTGCTTCGTCGTCGTCGACCACATAGACAGTGCCTTTTTTTGGAATCAAACTCATTGCTTATCCTGAAATGCTGTCTGGTTGGTGAATGGCGCGCTTCTTTGCTGAAGCTGCTTCGTTCAGGGGAATCCAGAAGGAGAAACAACACCCTGAAATTTCGTCGCCATTGTAGATGTTCTCGGCCTTCATCCTTCCCTGGTGTGATTCAACGATGGAGCGACACAGACTCAGGCCTATGCCCATGCCTTCTGCCTTGGTGCTGAAAAAGGCCTCGTAGAGCCGGTCTTTCGCCTCTTCTGCGATGCCTTTGCCCGTGTCTCGTACGGAGAATTCGACCACGGACTTGCCCTCAAAGACTGCTGGAACCACACGCAATTCAATGCGGCGATTTTCTGTTGATCGGTGGGCATGGTCTATGGACTCAGCCGCATTCTTGAGCAGGTTGACCAGCACCTGCTCGATGAGTATCGGGTCGACCAGCAAACTGGTCTTGGGATTCATGATCTGACGGACAAGTCTCACATTGAAGCGTCGGAACTCAATTTCTGCCAGTTCAATCGCTTCGTCGACCATGGTGCCAATCACTGAGGGTGCACGGTTGGGTTCACTGCGCTTCACAAAGGCGCGGATGCGCTGAATGATCTGGCCCGCCCGCTGGGCTTGACGTGCCGTTTTTTCAAGTGCCTTGAGCAAATCTTCATTCGAGATCTGGCGCGACTTGATGCGCGAGACCATGCCGTTGCAGTAGTTGTTGATGGCAGTCAGTGGTTGGTTGAGTTCATGCGCCACGCTGGAGGCCATCTCGCCCATGGTGATCAGGCGGCTGGCTGTTTGTGCCCGCTCGGTTTGGGCAAGCGCCTGCACTTCGGCCAGCCGGCGCGGGGTGATGTCTGTGGCAATCACCATCTGGGTCAGCCGTCCATCGACCCACGTCAGGTAACGGGTTCGAACCTCCAGCCATTTGCCCAGCGTGTCCACAAAGATTTCCGTGTTTTCAATGTCTTCCTCGCCTAGCGGTTGAGTGGGAAGTCCTACAAAAGAGTCAATGTTGTCACCCGCCTCGTCGTTGATCGGGAACTTGGGCAAGCCGGCACGGGAGGCAAGCAGGACATGACCCAGTGCTTCGTCATTGAACCACAGCCGGTAGAGTTTGTTGGCAAACAGAAGTTCATTACTGCCGAGAGGTGCCACTGAGATGGAGGCGTCCAGCGCTTCAAGCACGGTGGTGAACCTCTCATGCGATGCAGAGAGTTGTTCGCGCACCCGATTGGGCTCGGTGATGTCCGTCAAGGAGGTCATCCAACCGGTTTGCTGGTCGCGGGCATCGATCAAGGGAGACACATAAATCCTGGCGTCAAACAGGGTGCCATCGCGCCGCTTTATGCGTACCTGGAATCCGCCTGGCTGAGAGCGCCCGTTGATCTCATCATCGAGACGCGTATTCAGGATGTCGATGTCCTCTTCCGGCCAGTAAGGGAAGGGCGCCGTCTGGCCCACCAATTCAAGGTTGCTCCAGCCAGTCATTTTGCAAAAGGCTGCGTTCACGTAGGTAATTCGACCTTCAAGATCCAGCGCACGCATGCCGGTTGGCATGGAGTTCTCCATCGCGCGCCGGAAGTTGGTCTCCATGACCAGGGCCTTCTGAGCCTGGTTGCGCCGGCGTGTATGTCGCCAGTTGCCGATCAGCATCCAGGCAGTCATGGCGCTCAAGGCGCAGACCAGCCAAAACAGTCCACTGCCTATGACGCCCAGGGATGATCTGTAAGCCTGTGCCCGCAACACCAGGCCACTCCCGACAGGCGAGACAGGAATCTCATATTCCTTGGGGACTATCGTCACGGGAGAAAAGCTGTTGACCACGCCGCCCTTGCTAATGCTTGTGCCTGCCAGCAAGCCTCCCTTCGAATCCAGAAGGGATACGGCGTATTTGGCCAGAACCTCGGGCGGAACACCGTAGCGCATGAGGGTGTCGACGGAGTACTCCACCATCACGACTCCCCTGAAACGAATCCCCTCGCTGATGGGTATTTGCAGCTGC
>JBILKC010000311.1:0-3350 GCA_044376885.1 Hylemonella sp.
CCCGCCGGGATAGGCTAGCCCCATCAGCTTGGCCGACTTGTCGAAGGCTTCTCCGGCGGCATCATCAATCGTCTCACCCAACAACACATACTGGCCCACGCCATCGACCTGCATCAGTTGGGTATGGCCGCCTGAAACCAGTAAGGCTACAAAAGGGAACCGGGGCGGATCAGCACTTAAAAAGGGCGACAGCAAATGCCCTTCCAGATGGTGTACGCCAAGCACCGGCTTGGCCAAAGCAGCCCCTAGCGCACAAGCCACACCGGCCCCAACCAGCAAGGCACCCGCCAGACCCGGCCCGCGCGTAAAAGCCACCACATCAACTTGTTCCAGCGTACGGCCCGAATCGGCCAAAACCCGCTGGGTTAGCGGCAACACACGCCGGATATGGTCGCGGCTGGCCAGTTCGGGCACCACACCGCCATAGGGCTGATGCATCTCAATCTGGCTGAAAAGGGCATGGGCGCATAAAACTGGCAGATCGTCGTCTCGTGACTCCACCAAGGCCACGCCGGTTTCGTCGCACGACGACTCAAACCCCAAGACCAAAAGACCCGCACGACGTGTATCCATTTGTCCCTGAGTTTAGAGTAAGCAGCCAACTTGAAAAACCTGCGAATGGCGCGATTCTTGCAAAGTAGTTCCCATGACAGAAGCTTTACGCATCGTTGTGATATCGCCTGACCTCGAGGTGACCGACCCGCATGACGAGCACGCCATGAATCAGGCTGAGCGCTCGCACAGCCGAAGTATCGGCTCCCGCACGCCTGAACTACAGAAGCTCATTCGCATCAGCTTATAACTTCCAGTTATCACAACAAGGCCACAATCCAGGCATGGGCATCAGTCAGTACATCAAGGAAATCGGCCGGGGCAAAGACGGTGCCCGCTCGCTCACGCGGGTGCAGGCGGCAGACTTGTTTGCTCAGGTGCTGGACCGAACAGTGACCGATCTGGAAGTGGGTGGCTTTTGCCTGGCCATGCGCATCAAAGGCGAAACGCCGCAGGAAATGGCCGGCTTTTTGGATGCCACCGGGCAACGTCTGCACCTTGTGCCCGCTACAACAGCCCCGGTTGTGGTGCTGCCCAGCTACAACGGCGCTCGCAAACTTCCGGGTCTGCTGCCTTTGCTGGCCTTGCTGCTGGCGCGTGAAGGCCTGAGCGTGCTGATCCATGGCGCAGCCACTGAATCCAGCCGGGTCTATACATCCGATGTTCTTTTAGCCCTTGACATACCTGTGCAGTCAGCTATTGAACCCATAGCAGCCAGACAGGTCATGTTCACACCTACGGCGCTGCTGTGCCCCGGCTTGCAAGGCTTGCTTGATGTACGGCGTGTGGTGGGTCTGCGCAACCCTGCCCACAGCCTGGTCAAGCTCATGAACCCGGTGGCCGGCAAAAGCCTGCTGGTCAGCAGCTACACGCACCCGGAGTACGCGCAGTCCATGGCGCAAACCTTTGCGTTACTGCAGTCCAACGCCCTGCTGCTGCGCGGTACCGAGGGCGAGCCAGTCGCCGATGCGCGGCGCACACCGCAGATGAACGGATACATCAAGGGCCAGCGCGTCGAACTGCAGCCAGCGCAGACCGGCTCACTGACTGATCTGCCTGACCTGCCCAGAACCACAGACGCAAAAAGCACGGCCCACTACATCCGCCAAGTCATGGCCGGTGACATGCCTGTGCCCGAGCCCATTGCCTGCCAGCTGGCCCACATCTTGCAGTTGTTGAATGGCCTGTCGTCTGCATGAAATCCCGCATTTGATTGAAACACCATGAGCCACGACAACAACCACACATCAACCGGGTTTGCCGGATCAGTCACCCTGGTAGGTGCTGGCCCGGGTGACCCCGAATTACTCACCATCAAGGCGCTCAAGGCGATTCAGACCGCCACCGTGCTGCTGGTGGACGATCTGGTCAACCCGGAGATTGTGGCCATGGCCTCACCCCGTGCGCGGGTGGTGCATGTGGGCAAGCGCGGCGGCTGCAAATCGACACCGCAGTCATTTATCGAGAAGTTGATGGTCACTGCAGCACTGCAGGGTGAAACTGTGGTTCGCCTCAAGGGTGGCGACCCGTTTATTTTCGGGCGCGGTGGCGAAGAGGTCGAAAGCCTTCAGGCAGCCGGCATTGCTGTGTCTGTCATCAACGGCATCACCTCGGGTCTGGCGGCGCTGAGCTCGCTGAACATTGCGCTGACCCATCGCGACCATGCCCACGGCGTGGTGTTTGTCACCGGACACGCCAAATCGGGCGACACCGGCACTGACTGGCGCGCCCTGGCTGCCACCGCTTACAAGGCCAAGCTCACGCTGGTGATTTACATGGGCATCTCCGGCGTGGTCCGCATTCAGGACGAACTGCTGCACGGCCTGCCCGGCAGCACGCCTGTGGCCATTGTTCAGAGCGTCAGCTTGCCGG
The DNA here is from genome assembly GCA_044376885.1 of Hylemonella sp. Taxonomy (GTDB): domain Bacteria; phylum Pseudomonadota; class Gammaproteobacteria; order Burkholderiales; family Burkholderiaceae_C; genus JBEIGE01. The sequence continues at coordinate 2,425 of JBILKC010000311.1, forward strand.
AGCAGCGCCACACCACCTGCACCCTGGACAATTTGTGCCACACCATCACCGAGGAGTCATTTGCCAGCCCCAGTGTGATTGTGGTCGGTGATGTGGTGCTAGGTATTGCAGCGGCTCTCAGCAGCACGAACAAGCTGCGCAGGGCCTGAGGCGCGACAACCCCGGGGCTTTGCGCCAGCTGTAGGGTTCAAGTCGCTAAACTTGCCACCATGGACTTGTTTGATGTGGTGGTCGTTGGGGCTGGCGCTGCCGGCCTTTTTTGTGCCGGTGTGGCCGGTCAGCTCGGCCTGAAAGTACTGGTACTGGACCACAGTGACAAGGTGGCCGAGAAAATCCGCATTTCGGGTGGAGGGCGCAGCAATTTCACCAATACAGGCACAACGCCTGCCAATTTTTTGGGTGAGAACCCGCACTTTTGCCGCTCTGCCCTGGCCCGCTACACCCCCCAGCATTTCATTGAGCTGGTGCAAAAACACGGTATTGCTTTCCATGAAAAACACAAGGGCCAGTTGTTCTGCGACCGCTCAGCCGAAGACCTGATCCAGATGCTGCTGGCCGAATGCGCAGCCGGTGGCGTGACCCGCTGGCAGCCCTGCAGCTTTAAATCAATCACGTTTCATGCTGATATCCCTCATGGGAAAAGGCCAAGCAGCTATCAAATAGAGAGCGACAGGGGATCTGTCCGTTGCGGCTCTGTGGTGATTGCAACCGGCGGCCTGTCCATCCCCAAGATTGGCGCGACCGATCTGGGCTACCGCTTGGCGCGCCAGTTTGGCCTGGCCGTGATACCCCCGCGACCAGCCCTGGTGCCTTTGACCTTTGATGCGACAGCCTGGGCGCCGTTTGCATCGCTGTCCGGCCTGTCACTGCCGGTTGAAATCTCCACCGACTTGAATTCTTCTGTCAAAACCGGCAAAAGTCACAAA
>JBILKC010000312.1:0-3349 GCA_044376885.1 Hylemonella sp.
CGGAAAGCGACACTCACATTGTTCAGTGCCTTGAATTTCCCATAAAAGCGGGAGGCGTTTACAGTCTCAAGAATCGGCTTCTCACTCATGCCACTCTCCCTGAACGTCGCTGCCAGCGTTCAAGCTGATGCATCAAGGTACCCCAGATCCCTTTGGGAAAGAACAGCACGAAGATCATGAAAACCAGGCCCACCACGCCCATCCAGTAGCGTGTAAGGTTGGTTACGACGTCTTCGAGATAAAGAAAGACCGCAGCGCCCACAAAGGGGCCAAAGAAAGTTCCCATGCCGCCCAGAAGGCACATCATCACAGCTTGACCCGATTGAAGATAGTGAAGTGAATCTATCGGGACGATTGAGAGATGCAGCGCACGCAATGCCCCAGCCAGACCACAAATGCCGGCAGATAAGACAAACACCAGAAGTTTCGCTTTGGCCACGTCATAACCACATGCTGCTGCGCGCTTCTCGTTCTCACGAATGGCTTCAATGACTGCACCAAAGGGCGAGTTGAGGACCCGAGAAACAAACCACAGCGCCAGGGCAACAAAGACCAGGATGACGTAATACTTGTTCAGCGGGTTGATGAAGTCAATGCTGATGCCGGGAAGTTCGATGAATTCCACCTTAACGCCACGCAGACCGTTCTCACCACCCGTCCAATGTTCGGCCTTGTAGAACACGTAATAAACGATTTGCGCCAAAGCCAGGGTCACCATCGAGAAATAAATACCTCTCGTCCGGATGGCCAAATAGCCGATCAAGAGGCCCGCCAAACACGACGACGCAATTCCAGCAACGATGGCCGCCCACCAGGGCCAGCCCGCATGAACCACAGAGATACCGGCCAGGTAGGAGCCAACACCAAAGAATGCAGCATGACCGAAGGACAACATTCCGGTATAGCCAAACAGCAAATTAAAGCCAACGGCATAGAGCCCGAAAATCAGAATATTGACTGACAACGCGTCATAGGGCATCAGAAAAGGAAACACCAGCAGGAACAGTATTGCTGTTGCAACCCGGTGCGCCCGGGCCAGTAAAAAGAGGGAGATGATTGAATTTTTCATGTGGCAGATCAACTCATGAGTCCGGCTTTGCCAAAGAACCCCTGAGGACGGATCAAGAGCACCACAGCCATCAGAACAAAAATGGACAACTCCGCATACTCGGGTGCGATCAAGGAAGTCATGGCAAAAACGACGCCCACCAGCAAGCCGGCAATCACGGCACCGGGCAATGAGCCCATGCCGCCAACAACAGTCACAACAAACGACTCAGCAAGGATAGGAATACCCATTTCAGGATTCACTGCACGGGTGGGTGCAGCCAACAAACCGGACAAACCGGCTATCGCAGTGCCAATGCCGAAAACAAGGAGCCAGACTTTGGCGATATCAATACCCAAGACTTTGACAATTTCAGCATCCCGCGAGCCCGCCCGGATGATCAGCCCGTATCGGGTTTTTTCGATGAACAACCACAAGCCCAGAACAATGACGGCGGTTGCGGCAATCAGAAACAGCCGGTAAAGCGGGAAACTGCCAAAGCCCAGGTTAACAACACCCCGCAGATCTGGCGGGGTTGAAGTCGGCAAGCCTTCTATGCCGAAGACAAAACGCATCACGTCAATCAGCACATAAGACAGCCCGAAAGTAAGCAGCAAAGGATAGTCAATACCCCGTCCGTAAAGCGGGCGCACCAGGAATCTCTCACAGAGTAAACCGATAGCACCGGTTGCCAAAGGTACCAACAACAGGCTGAACCAGAAACTGCCTGTCAGGCCCAGGCTGTAAACGCCAAGAAATGCGCCCACCATGAAAAATGCACCATGTGCAAAGTTAACCACCGTCAACATGCCAAAAATAAGCGACAGACCAATGGCCAGCAAGGCATAGACGGCACCCAAGGCAATACCGGTCATCAACTGCAGTGCAAACAGTTGCGGCGAAATATCAAACATAGGCAGGGGCCAGGTGAAATAGAAAATACCCACTGTCTGGACAAAAGACAGTGGGCCAGGGACTCAAAGCAGATCAGGTGCTAATCTTGTGACCCATTTCGTCGCAAGTCCGCAGATTTTTTTCATCTGCATTCTCGATTGCGAGAACGTTGAACACGTCGTATTTGTCCTTCATGTTTTTCGACTTGGACTCGATGATCACCACTGACTGCACCGACTGGTGGTCACACTTGCGGTAGAACTGGTCACCCTTGTAGGTGTTGTAGCGGAGTTGGCGCAAGGCAATGCTGACCTTGATTGATTCGGTGGACTTGGCATCCTTGACAGCCTGCAGCACACTCTTGACGCCTGCGTAACCCAGTGCACCGTAATCTGAGGGAACGCTACCGCCGTGGGCCTTGCGGAACTTGTCGTTGAAAACTTTGGCCGAAGGCACCTTGTCTTCCATGCCCCAGTAGTAGGAAGTTCCGCCAATCACACCTTCGAACGGGTCTGGACCGCCGGCCTGACGGGCGGTATACAGCAAGATGGGGGTAATGATCTTGATGGTGGACTTCAAGCCAAAGTCTGTGGCTTGTTTGGCCGCATTGAGTTGATCGCGCCCGAAGTTGTTGAGTACCAGAATGTCCGGCTTCAAGGCCTGTATGCGTGGCAAAAAGGCAGAGTAATCCGCGGCACCAATCGGATGGCGAATGTCCGCCAGCATCTGCACACCCATGGACTGACCCGCACGCTGAAAGCCACGCACCATTTCATGACCATAGGCGTAGTCGGCTGTCAAATAAACCACTTTTTTTCCGAACTTCGGGAAGGCATAGCGCGCAACTGCACCAGCAGTCAGGTGCGGGTTAAGCGCTTCGTGGAAGGTATAGAGGCTCCAGTCCTTGGCTTCATTGATGGCATCAGACTGGCTGATTGAGTTGAAAATGATCTTGCGGTCACGGCAGACGGCATTGATCGACAACTGGGTGGCGGCCGATAAAGATCCGACTACAAAATCGACTTTGTCTTTTTCAATCAGTTCCAGAGTACGCGTCGCTGCTTCGCCTGGATTGAGCTTGTCATCACGCACCAGCAACTCGGCTTTGCGGCCATTGAAACCACCACTTTCGTTGAAGTCCTTGATCGCAATTTCTGCACATTTGACCTGGTCTTGTGCCTCAGACGAGTAGGCCCCGGTCAGTGGAACCGGAAAGCCGACTTTGATATTGCCTGTTTGCGCCTTGGCAACGCCCACCCATGCCGGCGCGACTGCAACCGCAGCCCCTCCGATAATCAGCGAACGGCGACTCGGATTCAAGGCCGAAGGAAGTTTTTTCATTGCTATCTCCTGTAGTTTTAGAGTTGAGAAATTAAGTTTGCAGGATTCCAGATTGAACGGAAGTGC
>JBILKC010000313.1:0-3344 GCA_044376885.1 Hylemonella sp.
GTTTTTGGTGATCGGGGTACCGGCAAATCAACGGCGGTCAGGGCACTGGCTGCTTTGTTACCCAAAATGCGCGCCGTAGTGGGGTGCCGCTATGCCTGCGATCCGGCAGACAGCACCAGCCGTTGCGAAGACTGTGCCGCCTTGCGCCCTAAAAACCCGGCAGTTGCGCCCAAAAGCCATTTGATTCCAGTTCCCGTTGTCGACCTGCCGCTGGGGGCCACCGAAGACCGCGTGGTTGGTGCGCTGGATCTGGAGCGGGCGCTGTCCCAAGGGGTCAAGGCCTTCGAGCCCGGCTTGCTGGCGCGTGCCAACCGGGGATTTCTCTATATTGATGAGGTTAATTTGCTGGAGGACCATCTGGTTGACTTGCTGATTGACGTGGCTGCATCCGGTGAGAACGTGGTGGAGCGCGAAGGCTTGAGCGTTCGCCACCCTGCCCGTTTTGTACTGGTGGGCAGTGGCAACCCCGAAGAGGGTGAGTTGCGTCCTCAACTGCTGGACCGCTTTGGCCTGTCGGTGGATGTTAAGACGCCTGCAGACTTGGCTTCACGCGTTGAGGTGGTGCGCCGTCGCGATGCTTTCGAGCAAGACCCGAAGGCTTTCACCGAGCAATGGAAGAAGGAAGACGAGAAAACCCGCAAGCGCATTGTGCAGGGTCGTGCGCGGCTGGCCAAGGTCATCATCCCGGATGCAGCGCGCGAGCGGGCCGCTCAACTGTGCATGGCGCTGGGTACCGACGGTCTTCGCGGCGACCTCACGCTGATCCGCGCAGCCCGGTCCCTGGCCGCCCTGCACGGAGATACCTCGGTCACTGACGCGCACTTGCGCCAGGTGGCTTCACCCGCCTTGAGTCACCGCTTGCGCCGCAACCCGCTCGACGATGCCGGCTCAAAGGTTCGGGTGGAGCGTGCGGTCGCCGAACTTTTCGACGCATGAATGCAGACAGTGCCTTGGTGGCAGCCCTGCTGGCTGTCGATCCAAGCGGGCTGGGCGGTGTGGCCCTGCGCTGCAGAGCCGGGCCCTACCGCGATGAGTGGCTGACGCTGTTGCGCCAACTGTTGCCCCCGGGCACACCGCTGCGTCGCATTCCGGTCAATATCCAGGATGGGGCCTTACTCGGTGGTTTGGATCTGTCGGCCACGCTGCAAGCCGGCAGGCCGGTTGCCCAGCCGGGTTTGCTGGCCCAGGCCGATGGCGGCGTTGCGTTGGTAGCCATGGCCGAACGGCTTTCTGCGGGCACCGCAGCCCGCCTGGCCAGTGTGCTTGACAACCAGGAGGTGGCTACAGAGCGCGATGGATTGACGATCAAATGCGCTGTGCGGCTCGGGATGGTGGCCCTGGATGAAGGCTGTGAAGCGGATGAACGAATCCCCGCCGCGCTGCTGGACAGACTGGCTTTTCCGCTGGTCCTTGAACACCGGGCAGACGATGATGAGGCGGTCGACTGGGAGGTCGATGAAGTGATTCAAGCCCGTTTGATGCTACCCCGCGTCAAGGCCAGCGAGGATATCGTGCAGGCCCTGTGCGGCACGGCCCTGGCCTTGGGTGTGGATTCCCTGCGCGCGCCCTTGCTGGCCTTGCGTGCAGCCCGTGCCGCAGCAGCTTTGGTGGGGCTTGATGAGGTGGATGAGTCTCACGCCAGCATGGCCGCCAGGTTGGTACTGGCACCACGCGCCACCCGTTTGCCGCCTGCGCCTGCCCAGGAAGAGGGGCAGCCGCAGGAGCCAGCGCCGGAACCTGCCAGCGAGCCAGAGTCACCCCAAGCACCACAGCCATCTGCAAATCAAGACGAACTGCCCAGCACTGAAGAGCCGCCTGAGGCCGAGGAAGCGCTTGAGGCCGAAGACCCGGGGCCCCTGAGTGCCCAGGAACTCGAAGACATTATTCTTGCTGCCGCGCAGGCCGCCATTGCGCCTGGGCTGCTGGCCGCGCTCAAGGTGGGCCAAGCCGCACGCACGCGGTCACAGACCGCCGGCCGTGCGGGGGCGATCATCAAAAGCCAGACCCGTGGCCGCCCCATAGGCGCACGTCGGGGCGAACCCCGAGCCGGTGTCAGGCTCAATGTGATTGAAACGCTGCGTGCTGCAGCACCCTGGCAAAAGCTTCGTACGGCACAGTCTGCCAGCACCCGTCGTATTCATGTGCGTCGGGAGGATTTTCATGTTTCTCGCTTCAAGCAGGTCGGGCAAACCACCACCATTTTTGTTGTAGACGCATCGGGCTCGTCAGCGATCAACCGGCTGGCTGAAGCCAAGGGTGCGGTGGAACTGCTGCTGGCCGATTGTTATGTCCGGCGTGACCGGGTGGCGGTACTGGCTTTCCGGGGCAAGGGCGCAGAGCTGTTGCTCCCTGCCACACGTTCGCTGGCCCGGGCCAAACGCAGTCTGGCGGCACTGCCCGGTGGTGGGGGAACACCCCTGGCCAGCGGGCTGGACAGCGCGCGTGAAATGTCTGAGCAAATCAGCCGTAAGGGCGAAACCCCGATCATTGTTTTGCTCACCGATGGGCGTGCCAATATCGCCCGGGACGGCGCGCCAGGACGCCAACGCGCGCATGAGGATGCGCTGGCCGCAGCTCAGCAAATCCGGCTGGCCGGCATGACCGCCCTGTTGTTGGACACCTCACCTCAGCCCCAGGCCAGCGCACAAACGCTGGCCGCGGCCATGGGTGCCGCCTACCTGCCCCTGCCCTACGCGGGCTCACAACTGCTATCCCAGGCAGTCCGTGCAGCAAGCGCCAATGGCGCGGCGTCCCGCTGAAACAAGCGCACAAGCACCATGGGCCAAAACCTGGACTGGGAGCGCGACGGACCGGACTGGCCACACCACGAGTCCAGCCGATTTATCCTGGCCGGCGGCTTGCGCTGGCATGTGCAGACTTTTGAAAAGCCCGCTTCGGCCAGCAACTCGGTGCCCCAACCCTGGGTGCTTCTGATCCACGGAACCGGCTCCTCCACCCACTCCTGGCGCGACGTGATTCCCTTGCTGACCGCTGATTTTTCGGTGATTGCGGTCGATTTACCCGGGCACGGCTTTACCGGCATGCCCCAAAGCGGCAGCCAAGCCGCGCATTTATCCATGATCGGCATGGCCAGATCATTGGGCGCGTTGCTCAAGAACATGGGTTTGAAACCTGAGCTAGTGGTAGGTCATTCGGCAGGAGCGGCCATAGGCGTTCGCATGTGTCTGGCCGGCTGGGTTGCGCCGCGTCTGATGGTCAGCCTCAATGGCGCTTTGCTTCCCTTGGGCGGGCTGGCAGGCCAGTTTTTTTCACCCGCAGCCAAGCTGATGTCTGTCATTCCTGCGGTACCCCGACTTTTTTCATGGCACGCCAGCGATCCGGCT
>JBILKC010000314.1:0-3335 GCA_044376885.1 Hylemonella sp.
CTTGGCCTGTCTAACCAATATGCGTACGCTTACCGGTACAGTGGTTCTCAAGCCCTTGCCGGGTCTGCCCGTGGTGCGGGACCTGATTGTGGACATGACGCAGTTCTTCAAACAATACAATTCCATTAAACCTTACCTGGTCAACGACACCGTTGCGCCCGAAAAAGAACGACTGCAGAGTCCAGTAGAACGCGATGAACTCAATGGCCTGTATGAATGTATTTTGTGTGCCAGTTGTTCGACCAGCTGCCCAAGTTTCTGGTGGAACCCGGACAAATTTGTAGGACCTGCGGGACTGTTACAAGCCTACCGTTTTATTGCAGACAGCCGTGACCAGGACACAGCCGCACGCCTGGACAACCTCGAAGACCCCTACCGTCTTTTTCGCTGCCACACCATCATGAATTGCGTCGATGTTTGCCCTAAAGGACTCAACCCAACCCGGGCCATCGGCAAGATCAAAGAAATGATGGTAGCCCGAGCTGTGTAAGCTGTTCGAAGGGTTGTTCAGTGGAAAATCAACGCATCGGGGAGCGGGAGCTCAGCAAGCTGAAGTGGCGCTGTCGCCGGGGCTTGCTTGAAAACGATCTTTTTTTAGAGCGGTTTTTTCTCCGCCACGAGTTAACCCTGACAGTTGGGCAAGCCAAGAGCTTGAATGACCTGATGGATCTGAGTGACAACGACTTGCTGGATGCCAATCTGAACAGAAAGCCGATGTCTGAGTTAAACCCCGCGTTGGACCGTCCGGATGTCCATGAAGTTTTGAATCTACTGAGAAATAGCCGTTGAAAGGGCCATCATGAAGCTAGCCGATAACAAAGCCACCCTGTCGTTCAGTAACGGCACACCCAGTATTGAGTTGCCGGTTTACCAAGGCAGCATCGGTCCTGATGTCATTGACATCCGCAAGTTGTATGGTCAAACAGGCATGTTCACCTATGACCCGGGGTTTCTCTCTACTGCGTCTTGCCAATCTGCCATTACCTTCATCGATGGCGATAAAGGTGAACTCCTGTACCGTGGCTACCCTATTGAACAGTTGGCCACGCAGTGCGATTTCATGGAAACCTGCCATCTGCTTCTTTACGGTGATCTGCCGGATGCAAAGGGCAAAGTCGAGTTCACCAAGCGCGTGACCAATCACACCATGGTCAATGAGCAAATGCAATTCTTTTTGCGTGGTTTCCGCCGTGATGCCCACCCCATGGCGATCATGACCGGTTTGGTCGGTGCTCTATCCGCTTTCTACCATGACAGCACGGACATCAACAACCCGGAACACCGGGAAATTTCGGCCATCCGGTTGATTGCCAAACTGCCCACTCTGGTGGCAATGGCATACAAGTACAGCGCAGGCCAACCCTACATGTACCCGAAGAACAAGCTCAGCTATGCCGGAAATTTCCTTCACATGATGTTTGCCACCCCCTGTGAGGACTACCACGTGAGCCCCGTTCTTGAGCGTGCGCTTGACCGGATTTTTATTCTCCATGCCGACCACGAGCAGAACGCCTCAACCTCCACAGTCAGGCTCTGCGGATCTTCAGGTACCAACCCTTTTGCAGCTATTGCTGCCGGCGTGGCATGTCTGTGGGGCCCTGCGCATGGCGGTGCGAACGAAGCGTGTCTGAATATGCTGGAAGAAATTCAGGCCATGGGTGGCGTAGCCAAAGTCGGCGAATTCATGGAAAAAGTGAAAGACAAAAACTCGGGCGTCAAGCTGATGGGTTTTGGTCACCGGGTTTACAAGAATTACGATCCGCGTGCAAAACTGATGCAGGAGACCTGCAAGGAGGTTCTGGCCGAACTTGGACTTGAGAATGACCCGCTTTTCAAATTAGCCATGGCTTTGGAAAAAATTGCACTGGAAGACGACTACTTTGTGCAGCGCAAGTTGTACCCCAACGTTGATTTCTATTCAGGTATCGTGCAACGTGCTATTGGCATACCCGTGAGCTTGTTTACTGCGGTTTTTGCGCTTGCCCGTACTGTGGGATGGATTGCCCAGCTCAATGAAATGATTGGTGACCCTGAGTACAAGATTGGTCGTCCCCGCCAGTTGTTTACCGGTTCGGTTCGTCGAGACATCGTACCGATGGACAAACGTTAAACGCAAGCTGACTCGACCAGGCCCGCCCGGTGGCAGCACCGGCGGGCTTTTTTTAATACCTCTCTCAATGCATCTTCGTTCTTCCCATGAAACTGCTTCAAGACGCAGCGGAACTCAAGCGCCTCATTGAAGCTGCGCCTGAGCCCAAGCAGTGCAAGTGCGGCTTGGGACCTTGCACAGGTTGGGATAGCCTGACCGAGTCCAGGTGGCCATCCCATAGCATGCAAGCTGTTGCTACCCTGCGTGACCCACAAGTAGAAGAGCCAACCTTTGAAGAAAAACATCCTGAGGGCACGCGATACGAATCTCCAACGGCACCTGTCGCGGTGAAGTTTTTCCCCTACAACCGCTGCGATGTTTGGCTATGCTCGACGTGTCAAAGACACTATATGCGCTACACCGAGTTTGGGGGTTACTACGTTGATCACCGGGTTCGCGAGTTGACTGCTCAATTAGTCATCCTTGCCTCCGAATAAAATAGAGCCTTCATGAGGTAATCAATATGGGACGCACCCTTTACGACAAAATCTGGGAAGAGCATGTAGTTCATGCCGAAGAAGACGGTACGGCCATCCTCTACATTGACCGCCACCTTGTCCACGAAGTAACCAGCCCACAGGCCTTCGAAGGCCTGCGCCAGGCCGGCAGAAAAGTATGGCGAGTAAGCTCTATAGTTGCCACGGCTGACCACAACACACCCACCACAGGCTGGGAGCTTGGTTACGACGGAATCACCGACGCAGTGAGCAAAGAACAAATAACCACGCTAGACAGCAATATCAAAGCATCTGGCGCAGCGGCTTTCTTTCCTTTTCTCTCCAAGCGCCAGGGTATTGTTCATGTGATCGGGCCGGAAAGCGGTGCCACTCTTCCGGGTATGACCGTGGTTTGCGGGGACTCCCATACCTCAACCCATGGTGCATTTGGCGCGCTGGCACATGGCATTGGAACCAGTGAAGTTGAGCACGTGATGGCGACACAGACTTTGCTAGCCAAAAAAGCAAAAAACATGCTCATCAAGGTGGAAGGTACCTTGCAACGCGGCTGCACAGGCAAAGACATTGTGCTGGCGATTATTGGAAAAATCGGAACTGCGGGTGGTACGGGTTACACCATCGAGTTTGCCGGCTCAGCCATCCGCGCGCTCAGCATGGAAGGTCGGATGACCGTCTGCAACATGGCGATTGAGGCTGGTGCCCGTGCCGGCCTGGTTGGCGTTGATGAA
>JBILKC010000315.1:0-3330 GCA_044376885.1 Hylemonella sp.
CGACAGGCCTTCAATCACGTCTACATCGGGCTTGTCCATCAGTTGCAAAAACTGCCGGGCGTAGGTGGACAGACTCTCCACATAGCGGCGCTGACCCTCGGCGTACAGCGTGTCAAAGGCCAGGCTGGATTTACCCGAGCCACTCAGGCCGGTGATCACCACCAACTTGTTGCGCGGAATGTCCAGATCGATGTTTTTGAGGTTGTGCGTACGCGCACCGCGAATGCTGATGGTTTGCTGCTGCAAGGCCAGCCGCAGTTCGTTAGTGCTATCCGGGGGGGTGGGAGAAGTCAAAATGGAGAGGTTCTGCAAAACCTACCATGATAGTGAAGTCTTGGCGGCTTGCCCATCAGCAGCTTGGCAGGGGTTTACTGCATGGCCTCAGCCAGTTTGAACGCATGAAAGTTGTTGTGCGGATTTTTGAGTCCATGCTGAGAAAATCATGGTTTGCCCTTATTCCTGGCGACAACTATTTCTGGGTAAGATCAAAATACCTTTAATATAGGTATCTTTTTTCAACCCCCAAGGGAGTATTTTTAATGTTCAAGTCAGTTTTTACCGCGCTGCTCGCGAGTCTTTTTTTGCTGGGCTGCGCAAATCAGCGGTTTAATATCGCCGGCGACGTGTCCACCACGGCGCCCAAAATGGAAGATAGCCAGGCTTTTTTTGTTGATGGCATAGGCCAAAAAACGACGGTCGATGCTGCGCAAACTTGTGGCGGTGCTGCCAACGTGGCTGGGGTTGCAGTTGAGCAAACCGGGATGAACGTGTTGCTGCGTGTGGTGACTTTGGGCATTTACACACCGCTGACCGCCCGTGTGTATTGCAAGTAATCTCCTTGCAGCCTTCTTCTCATTTAACTCATCTTTGAAAGACATTTATGTTCAAAACTCTATTGACCGCAGCCGTCTGCACCGCCTTGCTGGCAGGCTGCGCAAATCAACGCTTTAACGTTGCGGGTGACGTGGCAGCCACGGTTCCAAAAACTGAAGACAGCCAGACTTTTTGGCTTAGCGGTATTGGCCAGGAAGAGACTGTAGAGGCAGCCCGGCTCTGTGGTGGTGCTGCCAAGGTGGTTGGCGTGGCCGTTGAACGGACAGGTACTGATGTGCTTCTGGGACTCGTGACCCTTGGCATTTATACCCCACGCACTGCCCGTGTGTATTGCAAATAACGGTTTTCTGCCTTTACCGAAAACGCCCTCTGTCAGAGGGCGTTTTTCATGGAGCGTATTCTGCTTAGCGCCTATTGCGCTCAAGGGGCCAAAGTCATGAAATTGACCGCAACGACGCAAGCGACCCCGCAGGCTTCATAATTCATTCAAATTCAGGAGAAATACCATGGCATCCGTCAATAAAGTCATCCTCGTGGGCAATTGTGGCCGCGACCCCGAAATCCGTTATCTGCCCTCCGGTCAGGCCGTCGCCAACATCAGCATTGCCACCAGCACCCGGCGCAAAGACAAAAACTCGGGCGAGAACATCGAAACCACTGAATGGCACCGCGTGACCTTTTACGACCGGCTGGCTGAAATAGCGGGCGAATACGTCAAAAAGGGTCAGCCCATTTACGTCGAAGGCCGATTGAAATATGGCTCCTACACCGACAAGTCCACGGGCGTGGAAAAAAATACAGTGGACATCATCGCAACAGAAATGCAGTTGCTGGGTAAACGCGAAGGCATGGGCGCGCCTTCTGACAGTGAAGATGCCCCACGGCGCGCCCCGGCTTCACGGCCTGCACCCTCCGCCCCAAGCACCCGCCCTGCAGCAGCCAAATCCGGCAGCGGGTTTGATGACATGGACGACGATATTCCGTTCTAAATAAAAAGGCTCTGCCGCTTTCAACGGCAGAGCCTTGCATGCGCTATCCGGCGCTACACGCCGGTAGTGCACTTTACTTACTTCTTGTCGCCGCCAGGTATCTTGCCTTCCAGTTTGAATTTGGTGGTCTTGATGTAGTGGGGGGCCAGTTGATGATTGCTGAGCCCAGTGATGCAGCAATCAGCGAACGTTTTTTATTGGGTTTTTTATGGTTTGAGGGAATGTGAATCAGCAGTAAAACTGTTGGCTCAGTTGTCGATTAAACCCTACTAATCTGTTTTAGTCAGGCTAAAACACCATGCCAGGATGACGACAAAACACTGAAATTTGGCAAAGAACGTTGCCCCTCGCCCTTTCAGGTGCAATTGACGAATGAGCCTCAGTTCAGCGTATCTCTGTAATCGTATTGTTGAGCGATCCGTCTGGGTTGTTCACCAATTGATCATTTCCCTTACGAACGACCGTAAAGCAGCGCTCTTGTCCTGCACGGATATTTTTCCAAGTAGCACAGTAACCTTGGTCAGACAATCGCCAAGTACCTGAATCAACGATTGCGCCTTCTACCCTGGCGCTACCATCAGGATTCAAGTAGAGATTGATTTGCTTGCCCTTCAATGGGCCGTTGCCGATAGTGCTAACCAGGGTTTTTCCAACCCAAGTTGATTGAATGGTTTGAGGAGTAACAGTACCGTCTTGAGCTGTGACCATCGTTGACGTCATCAAAACCAAAAACGATACTGTGATTCTTGGAAAAGAATCGATAAGTTTAAAGCGCATGAGTTCTCCCTTCTTGAAAGCTACATTACGGTGGTAAATGACTAAACCAACCTCCGCCGCCATCATACTTTCCTCGATCTGGCGAAGTTTTCTACTTGCCTTGTGCATGGCGTTTTGTTCACATGGGGGTTGGGCGCAAATCCACAGTGCCCAGTCTCTGCGCAATGCAGCCAGTATTGCCCAGGATTTGCAATACCCTGACAAGCTCAGCGAATTTGGTTCTTTCAGTACGCCGTCCATGGCGATGTACAAGCCGTCTGGAAATGGTCCATTTCCTGCTCTGGTTTTGCAGCACCAATGCGGTGGCCTACGCAACGCGACGGGCAGTTGGCAGAATCAGTCCATGCTGGAGTGGGCCAAGACCGCCGTGCAACGGGGTTATGTGGCGTTGATCATTGACAGCATGGGACCCAGAGGCGTCGATACCTTGTGCTTCGGTGCCAAAGCAGGTGTCAATTACGCGCGCGCTTCCAGAGACGCTTTGTTGGCGGCCGCTCACCTGAAAAAGTTTGATTTTGTAGACAAGGAACGGATTGCCCATGCTGGTTACTCTTGGGGGGCAATGGTGTCCATGGTCTTGAGTGGCAAAACCTGGGGTGAGGCTCTGGGCGACGGAACCCGTTTTGCAGCTGCAGTATCGTTTTATCCCGGGTGCTTTCCTATCCGGCCGCAGACTGGTCCTGCATATGAATTGATCAATCCAGATATAGACAAGCCTTTGCTGGTGTTG